>JBKOZA010000396.1:0-12971 GCA_046725675.1 Candidatus Methylomirabilota bacterium | reverse complement strand
CAGAACTATCGGCCCGGCGCCGCCGCCCGCCTGGGGGTGGACTACGACACGCTGGCCGCGCTCAACCCCCGGCTGATCTACTGCTCGATCTCCGGCTTCGGCTCCACGGGCCCGTACGCCTCGCGCGGCGGCTACGACCTCATCGCGCAGGGCATGAGCGGGATCATCAGCGTGACGGGTGACGAGGACGGCCCGCCCGCCAAGGCCGGCGTGCCGGTGAGCGACCTGGCCGCCGGACTGTTCGGCGCCTACGGCATCCTGTGCGCGCTGGAGGAGCGGCAGCGCAGCGGCCAGGGGCAGTTCGTCGACACCTCGCTGCTGGAGGCGGCGCTGGCGCTGACCGTGTGGGAGGCGACCGAGTACTGGGTGACCGGCCGGGTGCCGGGGCCGCTGGGCTCGGCTCATCGACTGGCCGCGCCCTACCAGGCGCTGCGCGCCAGCGACGGCTGGTTCACGGTCGGCGCCAACAACGACAAGCTGTTCGAGGCATTCTGTGCGGCGATCGGGCGATCCGATCTCGCCGCCGACCCGCGCTTCGCCGGCGCCCACGAGCGCATGATCCACCGCGACGCGCTCGTCGCCGACGTCGAGAAGACGACGGCGGGGGCGTCGCGCGCGCACTGGCTCGCGCGCCTGGACGCGGCCGGCGTTCCCGCCGGGCCGATCAACACCTACGCCGAGGCGCTCGCCGACCCGCACGCGCTCGCTCGCGACATGATCGTCGATCTCGACCATCCGGGCGCCGGCCCCGTCAAGGCGCTCGGCGTGCCCGTGAAGCTGTCCGACACGCCCGGCGCCGTCGACCGGGCCGCGCCGCTGCTCGGCCAGGACAACGCGGCCGTGCTCACCGAGCTCGGATACAGCGAGGCCGAACAGCGGGCGCTGCGAGATCAGGCCGTCGTCTGAGGAGGCGCGCGCTGGTGCTGGCGCTGGTGCTCGGCCCGCTGGCCGAGCGCGCGCTCCGGCAATCGCTCATCATCTCGGACGCCGGGGTGCTGATCCTCTTCCAGCGTCCGATCTCGGCCGTCCTCACGACGCTGGCGCTGCCGGCCGTTTCGATCCCCGTGATGCGGGAAGCCCGGCGCTGGCTAGGCGGCGGGGCCGCTCGCCGCTGCCGGCCTGACGTCGGCGGCAAGCCGGTTGCACCGTGCGGAGCCGGGAGGACCCGATATGCGATCGTCCCTGCTTCTCGACCGCGGTGAGCGCACCTTCGTGGTGGTCTTCGACAAGGGCGAGGAGGTCCTCGAGGGGTTGACGGCGTTCGCCAGCCGCCAGCGCCTGCGGGTCAGTCAGGTGACGGCGATCGGCGCCCTCCGCGACGTGACGCTCGGCTATTTCGACCCCGGCGCGCGCCGGTACCGTGAGATCCCGGTCGCCGAGCAGGTCGAGGTACTCTCGCTCCTCGGCGTCATCACGCTGGACGGCGAGAAGCCCAAGGTGCACGCCCACATCGTGGTGGGAGGCGCCGACGGCAGCGCCCGGGGCGGACACCTGCTGAGTGGCCACGTGTTCCCCACGCTGGAGGTCGTGATCGAGGAGCTCCCGCGGCATCTGCAGCGCCGCACCGATCCCGAGACCGGCCTGGCCCTGATCGACCTCGGCGATCAGCCGCGGGCGGCCTGACCACGTCTTCCGTCGCCGATGCGCGGCAGGTCGTCAGAGACGGCGGCCGAGAACCTTCGCGATCGACTCCGGCTTGAACCCCAGCTGCAGGAGCGCCACGCCTTCGTCGAAGTATTCGCGGTAGCGCGTGATGCGGCCCCCCTCGAGCTCGAACACGCTCATGCCGCGGAAGTGCACCCGCCGGCCGGCGCTGCGCGGGACGGCGTCGCTGACCACGTAGCCGAACGTCCATTCGGCCGCGGCGGCGGCCGGCGTCTCCACGATCGTGTCCATCACCCACCGGTAGTCGCGCCCCTCGCGAAACATCCGCTCGAACATCGGGCGGAGGGCGGGGCCGGTGTGGGAACCGTAGAACATGTCCACGTAGGTGGCGCCCGGCGTGAAACACGCCAGCAGACCGGCGACATCTTGATGGTTGAATGCCTTCTCGAAGTCGCGCACGATACTCATCTTCGGGTCACCTCTCCGGCGCTGTCAGGGTGAGCGAGGCACGCCCCGGCTTCGCCGGGGTCGGCAGGTGTTCGCGGCCCATCGGGGTCGAAGGAGCACGCTCAGATGTATCACAGGACCCGGCCGTGACGGAGGCGGAGGCGCTGGCGGCCCTGCGCGGGCCGGATCCGGTGCGGGCCGCCCAGGCGGAGTCGGCGCTGTGGGCGATGTGGTGTCGCTCCGACAGCCCCGGCCTCGACGCGCGATTGGCCGAGGCGATCGCGGCCATGGAGCGACGCGACCTCGCCGGCGCCGAGGCGTCGCTGACCTCGCTCATCGCGGTGGCGCCCGCATGGGCCGAGGCCTGGAACAAGCGGGCGACCGTGCGTTACCTGGCCGGCGACTACCCCGGCTCGATCGCCGATTGCCGGGAGACGCTCGCCCGCACGCCCCACCACTTCGGCGCGCTCGCCGGCCAGGGGCTCTGCCACATGGCCCTGGAACAGTTCGGGCCCGCGGCGGTGATGTTCCGGCGCGCCCTCGAGGTGCACCCGCACCTCAAGGCGGTGCGGCAGAACCTGCGATCGGCGCTGAGCGAGGTCGTCCGCTACAACTGAGACGTCGCGCCGTCCCCGGAGGGACACCTCATGGATCCGGTCGTCACGACCGAGTGGCTGGCCAAGCATCTGGGCGAGGCCGATCTCCGCGTGGTGGATGGCACCTGGCACATGCCCCAGCTTCTGCGCGACGCGCGGGCGGAGTTCGAGGGAGCCCACGTGCCCGGCGCGGTGTTCTTCGACATCGACGCCATCGCCGACCGCACGACGAGCTTGCCTCACATGCTGCCCACGGCGGACGCGTTCGCGGCGGCGGTGGGCGGCCTCGGCATCGGCAGCGGCGATCGCGTCGTGGTCTACGACGCGCGCGGCGTCGTGAGCGCGGCCCGGGTGTGGTGGACGTTCCGCGCCTTCGGCCACGATGCGATCGCCGTGCTCGACGGCGGATTCCGCAAATGGCGCGCGGAGGGCCGGCCCGTGGAGGGCGGCGCCGCCACCCCGACCCCGCGCCCGTTCCGGGCGCGGTCGCGTCCCGAGCTGGTGCGTGACCTGGCGGCCATGCGCGCGAACCTCGACAGCCGCGCGGCCCAGGTGCTGGACGCGCGGAGCGCAGGCCGCTTCGACGGCACCGAGGCCGAGCCGCGCCCGGGGCTGCGCGGCGGTCACATTCCCGGCAGCCTGAACTTGCCCTACGAGGCGCTCTATCGCGCCGACGGGACGCTGAAGTCGCCGGACGAGCTGGAGGCCACGGTGGCCGCGGCCGGGGTCGATCTCGGCCGGCCCATCGTCACCAGCTGCGGCTCGGGCGTCACCGCCTCGGTGCTGGCCCTCGGGCTCTACGTGCTCGGTCGCCGCGACGTCGCGGTCTACGACGGCTCGTGGAGCGAATGGGGGGCGCGCTCCGACACGCCGGTGGAGCCGTGACCGAGGACACGGCGCTCGGACCTCGGGGAGCCGCCGGTCACACGCCGAACAGGTAACGCGACCACTTCGCGAGCAGGTAAACGAGCAGGATCAGCAGGGCCACCACGAGGACGCCGCCGACGACGGCCATCCGCCGGTAGAGGTGGCCGAACTGTTCCTGGCGCGCGACCGCGCGCTGCTGCAGCTCCAGCGAGCGCTCTGTCACGCGCCGGTACTCGGCGAGCTGCTCGCGCTGCGCATCGCGGATCTCCCGCAAGAGCTGCCGGATCTCGTTCCCGTCGTCCATCGGTTCAGGCTCCTGTCGAGAAGATCGCTCGTTCGGTGAGCACGGCTGCGTGAAGGCCGGCGCTGCCAGAACGCCGGGCTAGACGCCGTAGCAGTCATAGAACTCCTCGACCGGAGCGGAGACCGTCAGCACCTGGAAGGGGAAGCAGTGGTCCAGGCCGTCCACGCTCGCGTGACGCTCCAGGCGCTCCAGGAACTCGCGGGTCACGCCCTCTCTGATCTCCCCGCGCCGGTCCAGGAATTGCCCCCACAGGGGCATGTGCCGGAATCGACGCGCGAGCACGCGCGCGCTCGCCACGTACGCGACCGGAAACAGACGACGATACGCGTCGAGATTGTACAGCCACGATGCCCCGACCACCTGGAGCGGCCCGGGCCGAGCTCGCTTGACGTGCCGGAAGAGCGCGGCCAGCTCGGCCCGTCGCCGATCGATCCGGTCGGCGGCCAGCGGGGAGCGGCCGTCCGTCTCCACATTCAGGAAGTGCACTCGGATGCGGTCACTGCTCGATCGCGCGTAGGCGAAGCAGCCGAAGGTCGCGACGGTCACGGGCGCGACCGTGGCTTCGGGTCGCCTCAGGTAGAACCGGTACGTCCACTCGCCACGGTCGTCCGGACCCTGCAGGCCGGCCACGTACTGCCGCCAGGTCGGATGCGCGGCGTCGAAGTCGCGCCCCAGGCCGAAGCGGACGTAGAGGTTGGTGTAGTCGAGGATGACGCGTGCCAGCGGCAGCCCGGACAGGCGCGCGACCTTCTGGGCGAACCGGAGCTGGAGATCGAAGAACGGCCGCGCGTACGTCACCCCATCCGCTCCGCCGGTCTGAGTCCGCGACGGTGGGACCGCGACACCGTCAAGCGCCCCGCTCCCGGGCGGGTGCCGGACGAGCTCACTCCCGGCGGCGCTGGACGGCCCGGGCGACGGCGACCAGGCCGGCGACGATGACGGCGAGGAGCACGGCGTCCGGGGCGCGGAACGGGGGATGCGGAATCGGCCCGCGGGATCCGAATGTGGGCGGCGAGCCGATCACGTTGCGCGCGAACGCCACGCCGCCCATTGCGTACTCCTGAGCCACCGCGAACCCGCCGACGGCCGCATACCACGCCACCGCCGCGCCACCGATGGCCACGACGCCCACGCCGAGCCCGCCGATGGCCAGACCTCCAAGGGCGAGCCCGCCGATCGAGACCAGACCGAGCGCGGCCCCGCCGAGGCTGACGCCACCGAGGCAGATCCCGCCGCAGGCGAACAGCACGCCGATCGCGAGGTCCCCGATGGCGACCCAGCCGACCGCCACCCCGCGCCGATACTGACCGTTGATCGCCGTCCCGGTCGCGAAGTGGAATAGCGGTAACCCGAGCAGACGAGTGCTGGACCGATACTCCATCGGGCACCCTCCCTTGTGTCGTCGGCGGCGGGGACGATCGATCGTGCCGCCCTCGGGCCGATTCTCGAACAATCTCCGCCGCGGGCGGGACAGATTCTGCAGGGTCCCGATGCACCGCCCCCCGCTAGGGTCCCCCGGCAATTCACCGGCGGCGATACCGCCACCAGAGCGTCAGCGCCGCCAGGCCGCCGAGCCCGGCGGTACCCTGCACGAGGAACGCGGTCGACACGCCCCAGCCCTCGGAGATCGCCCCCACGCAGAAGGCGCCGATCGGGAAGACCCCACCCCAGACGAGCGTGTAGAGGCTCATCATCCGCCCGCGCAGCTCGTCGGGGGCGGCGAGCTGCAGGCGAGTGTTACAGCTGGCGACGAGGATCAGCCCGGAATATCCCGTCACGAAGAGCAGCGGCACCGCCAGCCAGATATGCCGCACGGTCGACAGGGTGAGCAGGCCGAGCAGCGCCACCGCGGCGGCGCCCATCATCATCCGCAGCGGTGGCTCCGGCGCCCGGTGGAAGCCGACCGTGAGCGCCCCCGACACGGCGCCCACGCCGAGCGCGGCCATCAGGAACCCGAAGCCCTCGGGGCCGAGGCCGAGCACGTGGCGGGCGAGCAAGGGGACGTAGACGGTGAAGTTGAACACCGTGATGCTGACGCAGAACAGCAGCCCCAGCACCAGGCGGATCACCGGTGTGCGCATCGCGTAGCCGATCCCCTCGGCGATCTCCTGCGCCATCGTCGTCCCCCGCCGTCCGCCCGCGCGCCCGGTCGCGCGCAGGCGCAGGAGCGCCAGCGACACCACCACCAGGCCGATCGCGTTGATCAGGAACGCCGGCACCACGCCGAAGCGCGCGATGAGCAGGCCCCCGAGGGCCGGGCCCACGATGCGGGCGGCGTTGAATGACGCCGAGTTCAGGGCGACGGCGTTGACCAGATCGACCCGCCCCACCATCTCGGCCAGGAACGACTGCCGCGCCGGCGCGTCGAAGGCCTGCGTGAGACCGGCCAGCACCGCCACCACCCCGACGTGCCAGTACCGGATGCGGCCGGAGGCGACGAGCGTGGCGAGCACCACCGCCAGCGTGGCCAGGGCCAGCTGCGTCGCCACCAGCAGCCGGCGCTTGGACAGGCGGTCGGCGAAGGCGCCGGTGACGATCGAGAAGAGCAGGATGGGGCCGAACTGCAGCGTGCCGATGAGGCCCAGGAGCAGCGGGGAGTCGGTGAGCTGCAGCACCAGCCACGACTGGGCGACCGTGTGCATCCAGCCCGAGACCATCGCCACCAGCTGGGCCAGGAAGAAGCGCCGGAAGTCGGCGTGGTTGAGCGCGCGGAGACCGCTCGGAAAGATCATGCCTTGGCCGTAGAATAGCCGGGCGATGAGGCCCGGAGATCATCGATGAAGATCGGTCGCGTCGTGGTTCATCCGCTCCGCCTGCCGCTGCCGCGGCCGCTCCGGACCTCGATCCACGACATCCGCGCCGTCGACACCGTCCTCGTCGAGCTGCAGGGCGACGCCGGCGCCGTCGGCAGCGGCTACTGCTTCGCATTCGGCGACCGCCGGGCCCGCGCGCTGCAGTCGCTGGTCGAGGATCTGGCGACCGTCTACGAGGGTCAGGACGCCACCGCGACGCGAGCGCTCTTCGACCGCGCGTGGCGCTCGATCAACTTCCTCGGCCACACCGGCGTGTCGGTCATGGCGCTGGCCGCGCTCGACACGGCCTGCTGGGATCTGGCCGCCCAGGCAGCCGGATTGCCCCTGTGGCGTTTCCTCGGGGCCGCTCACAACCGCGTGCCGGCCTATGCCTCCAGCGGCCTGTGGCTCGATCGCTCGATCGACGAACTGGTGGCCGAGGCGCGCGCGTTCGTTGCCGCCGGCCACCGCGCGATGAAAATGCGACTCGGGCGCTCGGCCGACGAGGACCTCGCCCGCGCCCGTGCCCTGCGTGCGGCCCTCGGCCCGGACGTCAAGCTGCTGGCCGACGTCAACCAGGGCTGGGACGAGGCCACCGCCATTAGGACCGGCAAGGCGCTGGAGGAGGTCGGCCTGTACTGGCTGGAGGAGCCGTTGCCCTACGAGGATCTCGAGGGCTCGGCCCGTGTGGCGGCGGCGCTGGTCACCCCGATCGCGTCGGGGGAGACGGAATACGGCTGGCTCGGCATGAAGCGCTACCTCGACGCGCGCGCGGCCGACATCCTCATGCCGGACCTGCAGCGAATGGGCGGCGTCACCGGCTACCTCAAGGCGGTGAACCTGTGCGAGGCGTACCAGACCCCGGTCTCCTCGCACCTGTTCGCCGAGGCCTCCGGCCCGGTACTGGCGACGGCGCCGCACGGCGTGATCCTCGAGCACATGGACTGGTGGGAGGCGCTGTTCGACGACCGGCTGGCGATCGTCGACGGCACCGTCGTGCTGCCGGATCGACCCGGCATCGGTCTCGGGCTGCACCGGGCGGCGCTCGCCAGGTATCGGGCGTGACGCTGCGGGTGATCCTGCGCCGGCTGCTCGGCGAGCCAACCCCTGACGCGGCGGCGCTCTCGCGCCCGACGGCCCAGATGGGCGAGGCCTTCAACCGGATGCTGGAGGACCTGCGGGGCTCCACCGAGCGCCTGGAGGACCTCGTCTTCAAGCTCAGCACGCTCAACGAGGTCGTCGAGCTGGCCGCGCGGGTGCCCGATCTCAACGACCTGCTGTCGCTCGTCCTCGAGCGCACCATGCGCACGGTCCGCGCCGGCATCGGATCGATCATGCTGCTCGACCACGAGCGCAAGGTGCTGCGGGTGGTGGCCGCCCGCGGGCTGCCCGAGGACGTGATCGGCCAGGCCGAGGTGCGGGTGGGGGAGGGCATCGCCGGCAAGGTGGTCCTGCTCGGCGAGCCCGTGCTGGTGGAGGACATCACCACCGACCCCCGCTTCGCCAAGCCGAGCGAGCCCAAGTACGGGTCGGGCGCCTTCATGTGCCTGCCCGTTCGCGTCGAGGACCGCATCATCGGCGTGGTCAACCTGGCCAAGAGCGCGGCGGCGAGGCCATCGCCGGCGTTCGGCCCCACCGATCTGCAGTTCCTCAACACGCTCATGACGCACATCGCCTATGCGATCGACAACGCCCGTCTCCTGCAGGAGGCGCGGATGTCGGCCAACCGTCTGCGCTCGGCCATGGAAGACCTGCGCACGACCCAGACGCGCGTGGCGGAAGGCGAGACCCTGCGCGCCATGGGCCGCATGGCCTCGGGCATGGCCCATCACGTCAACAACCTGCTGGCCGTGATCTCCGGACGCACCCAGCTGCTGCTGGTGCGCGCCACCCAGCCGGAGGTTCGCCGGCCGCTGGAGATCATCCAGCGCGCCACCTTCGACGCCGCCGACGTCGTCCGCCGCGTGCTGGGCTTCGCGTCGATGCAGCCGGCCGCCGAGGCGGCGGCCGTCGACCTCAACGAGATCGTGCGCGAGGTGGTGGAGCTCGCCCGGCCGCGCTGGCGCGACGAGGCCCAGATGCGCGCGCTGGTCATCGACGTCGGCCTCGAGCTGGACGGCGTCCCCGGCGTGGCCGGCGACGCCCCGTCCCTGCGCGAGGTCGTGATGAACCTCCTCTTCAACGCCATCGACGCGTTGCCCAAGGGAGGGACGATCCGCATCGCCACCTGGAGCGCGGATGCCTGGGTGTTCTGCTCCGTCGCCGACGACGGTGTCGGGATGGACGACGCCGTGCGCCGCCAGGCGCTCGAGCCCTTCTTCACCACCAAGGGGCCGTCGGGCACCGGGCTGGGTCTGAGCGTGGCCAACAGCATCGTGCAGCGGCACCGCGGCGAGCTGAGCCTGCGCCCCAACGAGCCCCAGGGCACCGTGGTCACGCTTCGTCTGCCCCAGGCGTCGGCCGGCCCCGCCGCCCCGCCGCCGGCGCCCACCCCGGAAGGACCGCCGATGCGCGTGCTCGTCATCGACGACGAGCCGCTGGTCCGCGAGGCGCTCGCCGACTCGCTGATCGAGGACGGCCACTCGGTCATCCAGGTGGCGAGCGGCGCCGAGGGGCTCGCGCGTCTGGCCGAGGGCGCCGACGTCGACGTGGTCCTCACCGACCTCGGCATGCCCGAGATGACGGGCTGGGACGTCGCCCGCGCGGTCCGCACGCGCCATCCGGGCCTGCCGATCGGACTCATTACCGGCTGGGCCGTGGCGCTGCAGATCAGCGACGAGGAGCGCCGGGGCGTGGACTTCCTCCTCGCCAAGCCGTACACGACCGAGGCGCTGCGCGCCGCCTTCGCCGGTATTCCACGCCGCGCGTGACGCTCACCGAACCGAAGGAGGCCCCATGAGCGACTTCACACGACGGCAGTGGCTCGGCAGCGCGGCGCTGGCGGGCGCCGTCGCCGCGGCCGGCGGCGCCGCTCAGGCCCAGACTCGGCTCGCCGCCGACGACCTCGTCCGCGCGGTAAAGGGGGCCCGCGTGTTCGATCTGTCCTTCACGTGGAACGACCGCTCGCCCGTGCTCGGGCTGAACCCACCCTACTCGTTCGCGCTGAACCGCACGCACAAGATGACCCACGAGATCTTCGGCCAGGTCCCGGGCAGCCGGGTGTCCTGGGCCTCGGACATCATGTACTTCAGCGGCCAGCACGGCTCCCCCACGCTGGACGCCATCGGTCACATCGGCCGCGACCTGAAGCTGTACGGTGGTGTCGACGCGGTGGCCGCCACCGCCACGCCGGCCGGCATCGGCGCCAAGCTCGGCATGGAGACCTTCCCCCTCGACCTCATGCTGAACCGGGCCGTCATCCTCGACGTCGCCCGGCAGATGGCCGGTGGCCGTCCCGATCCGCTGCCCCCGGGGTTCGAGATCACCGGCGCCCACCTCGACGCCACCGCCAAGGCGCAGGGCGTGGAGGTGCGAGCGGGGGACTCGCTGCTGATCCGGACCGGCTGGGGTCAGTACTTCGGCAAGGACAACGCGAAGTTCCTCGGCGAGCAGTCGCCCGGCCCCGGTCAGGACGCCGCCAAGTGGATCATCGACCGCAAGGTGCGGCTGGCCGGCAACGACACGGCCACCTTCGAGAAACGGCCGGCCGCCTACGGCAAGGAGCTGTTCAGCGTGCACATGATGCTGCTCGCCGACAACGGCATCTACATCATGGAGAACGCCAACCTCGAGCCGGTCGGCGACGCCAAGGTCGGCGTGGCGCTCCTGGTGGTGACACCGCTGAAGATCGAGGGCGCCACCGGCTCGGCACTGAGGGTCCTCGCGGTTGCCTGACGCCCTGGCGGCGGCGCGCTGGGACGACGAGTACCGTCGCGGCCGCTACGCCGACGAGCCCCCGCTGCCCTTCGTCGACACGATCGTGGACCTCGTCCGGCGCCACGCCCAGGCGCGCGACGGCGTCGGCCTCTACGTCGGCTGCGGCAACGGCCGCAACTACGTCCCGCTCGTGGACGCCGGGCTGGACCTGCGCGGCCTCGATGTCTCCAGCGAGGCGCTCGACCAGCTCACCACCCGCCGCCCCGGCCTGGGCTCCCGCCTGCACGTGGCCGACTTCCGGGAGTTCGAGCCCCCGGTCCCTCTCGCCTACGTGATCGCCATCCAGGTGTTCCAGCACGGCACCCGCCAGGAGGTGGCGAGCTACTTCGCTCGGGTCGCCGCGCTGCTGGCTCCGGACGGGCTCTTCTTCTTGCGCGTGAACTCCGCCGCCACGCAGGTGGGCCGCCGGCACGCCGTGATCGAGCACGGCGAGGACGGCAGCTTCTCGGTTCGATATCTCGAAGGCCCCAAGGCCGGGGTGGCCATCCACTTCTACAGCCGGACGGAGCTCGAGGCGCTGACCCGAGAGCAGTTCGAGACGCTCGTGGAGCCGCGCGAGGAGATCATTCACCGGGCGCCGCCCGAGCGAGGGTTCTGGGCGCAGTGGGAAGCGGTGTACCAGCGCCGCTGAGTCGCGGCGCTCAGGACCGCGGGGTGAGGCCGGGCTCGACAGGCGCCGGCGCCGGCCGGACGCGACCCGGGGGTGACGACTCCGGCGAGCGGGGCGTCGGAGCGGGCTTGCCTTCGTCCATGCGCAGCTCCAGCCGGCCGGTCGGCGTCTTGAGCACCACCGTTCGCTCGCCGATCTTCTCGACGACGGCGTCGCCGAGCGCGTCGCCCTCGGCGTAGCGCCGGACCTGCCGCGTGGCCGGGTCGAAGATGTACGCGTGGGGGCGCTCGTCGAGGTGGATGATGCCGTACACCAGCGGCGCCGCGAACGACCGTGATCCGGTCGTCGGGGGAGCCGGGGCCGGCACGACCGCCGCCGGCTTCGCCGCCGCGACGCTCTCGTCGCGCGGGATCACGATCCGCAGCCCCTCGCGGTCGGCGTCGATCGTGTACGGCACCTTGCGCTGCAGCTCGATGACGAGCCGGGCCACGCCCTTGCGGAACTGGCTGCCGCGGAGCTGGCGCACGGGGTCGGCCGTGACCGGCACCGGCTGATTGGTCCAGCGATAGGCCGTCTCCTCGAAGTCGAGCACGAGCCGGTACGGGCTGTCCATCAGCTCGCTCTGGTAGCGCGCCTGGCGGCTCAGTCGCACCCACACCTCCACCGCGCCCTCGCGCTCGACGAGCGTGGCCTCGGTGAGCTCCACCGGCTCGCCCTGTCCGCGGACCGCCGCGGGCAGGGCCAGCAGCGCGACGAGCAGCGCGACCAGGCCGCGAGCCGCCGTCACACGCGGCTCAGCGGCCGGCCGCCAGCGGATAGAGACGCGCGCAGTTGTCCCAGAGGATCTTGGCCTTGCTCTTGTCGCTCACGCCCTCGAGAGCGACGAACTCGTTCATCGCGTCGGGGAACAGCCCGTCGGAGTGCGGGTAGTCGGTCGACACCACGATGTTGTCGTCGCCGATGGCCTCCACGACCTGGCCCAGCACCTTCTCGTCGGCGTCGGTGGCCACGTAGCACTGGCGGAAGAAGTACTCGCTCGGCCGCGCCGAGACCCTCACCTCGGAGCCGGGGCCGAACTTCTCCCACGCCTCGTCCAGGCGCCAGAGCCACCAGGGCAGCCACCCGCACGTTCCCTCCAGGAACGCGCAGCGCAGGCCGGAATGCCGTTCGAGCACGCCGGAGGCCGCGAGGCTGCCGAACGCCAGCATCAGTTCCATCGGGTTGCGGGCGGCGCCGCCGATCAGCCGTCCGTTGGGGTGGTCGAGCATGCGGCGCCCGATGTCGTCCCGCAGCGAGGACTGGCCGGTGGGATGAAAGCCGACCGGCACGCCCAGCTCCTCGATGGCGTCCCACAGCGGCTCGAACTCCTGGTCGTGGATGTGGCGGCCGTTGATCGGATTGGGGTTGCCGACGACCGCCACCGCGCCCAGCTCCCGCACGGCCCGCCGCGCCTCCGCCACCGCCGAGGCGACGTCGTGGAAGGCGACCTGGGCGGCGAACTTCAGTCGCTCGGGGTTGAGCTGGCAGTAATCGTGGGTCCAGTTGTTGTGCGCGCGCGCCAGCGCCGCCGCCAGCGCGGGTTCGAGGTCGTCGTGCATCAGCACCTGGCGGCCGCGCGTGCCGTAGAGCACGCCGACATCGATTCCCTCGATGTCCATCGCCGTCACGTGCGACTCGGCGTCGTACCCGCGGGCCATGGCCACGGCGTTGTGCGGATGCTTGACCACGCTTCGGCGGTGCAGGTCGGCGCCCGCCGCCGCCGCCGCCGGCCGGACGCTCATCTCGCCGATGGTGAGCCCGCCGACCCGGATGGTCGGCTGGTTGGGCGCGCGCTCGCCGCCGCGGGTGAAGGTGGGCGCCGCCTTCCGGAAGGG
>JBKOZA010000395.1:0-1006 GCA_046725675.1 Candidatus Methylomirabilota bacterium | reverse complement strand
CCCAGCCGGCACCGAAGCTGGACGCCGTGTGGGTCCCCAGCGCACCGGCAGTCATCGCCGTCATGCTCGACGCCGCCGCCGTCGGCCCGGACGACGTCGTCTACGACCTCGGCTGCGGCGAGGGCGAGGTGGTGATCGCCGCTGCGCTGCGCGGTGCCCGCGGCGTGGGCGTGGACCTGGATCCCCTGCGCATCACCGCCGCGCGCGCGAACGCCGCCCGCGCCGGCGTGACCGACCGCGTGACGTTCGCCGAGCAGGACCTGTTCGCGACCGACGTGAGCCGCGCGACGGTGGTGACGCTCTACCTCGGCCCCGACGTCAACCGGCGGCTCCGCCCCAAGCTGCTGCGCGAGCTGCGCCCGGGCACGCGCATCGTCTCGCACGACTTCAGCATGGGCGAGTGGACGCCCGAGCGTATGTTCACCGTGCCCCAGGCGCCCGGGCACATCGTCTACCTGTGGCGGGTACCGGCCAGGTGAGCGACCCGCTCGCGCTCCAGCTCGCCGCTGCCGACCGCCACCTGGCTCGCGACCCCGTCATGCGACGGCTCATCGCGCGCCACGGCCCGTGCGGCCTGGTGTGCCGGCGATGGTCGCCCTACGAGGCCCTGACGCGCGCCATCGCCCACCAGCAGCTCAACGGCCGGGCCGCCCAGACGATCCTGGGCCGCTTCGTGGCGCTCTTCGGCGATGGGCGCTTCCCGGCGCCGGCCGAGGTGCTGGCCGCCCACCCGGCGCGCTTGCGGAGTGCCGGCTTCTCGCGCGCCAAGGTCCGCGCCATCAAGGACATCGCCCGGCACGCGCTGTCCGGGACGGTGCCGACGCGGCGGGCGGCCGGACGTCTCGGCGACGAGGCGATCGTCGAACGGCTCGTGGAGATCCACGGGGTGGGCCGCTGGACCGTCGAGATGCTGCTGATCTTCACCCTGGGGCGTCCCGACGTCCTGCCGGTCGACGACTTCGGCGTGCGCGAGGGTTACCGCCGCGCCTACGGCACCCGGCTCCGG
>JBKOZA010000394.1:0-1152 GCA_046725675.1 Candidatus Methylomirabilota bacterium | reverse complement strand
GCCCAGCTCGTCGAGCAGCTTGATGCCGATCGGGTCGGTCTGATACGTCGCCCAGCACTGGCGCTTCCAGTACTCGCTGGGCGGCATCGTCAGCGACAGGTCCTTGAACTGGTCCTCCCACTCGGCGTCCATGCGCCACAGAACGTAGGGGATCCAGCCGATGCCCGACTCGCCCAGGACCAGCCGGATCCGTGGGTAGCGCTCGAGCACGCCGCTGAAGATCATCGACGTGAGGACGTTGGCCATGTTCATCTGGAACGCGGTGATGTTCGTCGCGAAGGCGGCGCGGGCCACCGGCAGCTCGACGGTCGGCGCGTCCACGGCGGTGGCGCGGGTGGGGTCGGAGCCGATCAGGATGATCTTCCTGATGTGATCGGGCACGTAGCCGCCCACGGTGTGGAAGTGCAGGGGCAACCCCGAGGCGTTGATGACCTCCCACAGCGGGTCCCAGTACGGATCCCACAGCGGCTTGAGGTCGGGCGAGTTGGCGATGTCCAGGCCACGAACGGCGCCGCGCTTGGCCACGCGCTCGACCTCGTCGATGGCCGCCTCGATCGGATGGTTGGGGATCGAGGCCAGGCCGGCGAACCGCGCGGGCCGCGTGGAGCAGAAGTCGGCCAGCCACTCGTTGTAGACCCGCATCACCTCGACGGCCGCCTCGGGGTCGTTGAGCCGACTGCTGGCGCCGAGCACGCCGTACAGCACCTCGGCTTGCACACCGTCGCGGTCCTGGTCCTTCACCCGCAGCTCCGGCTCGGTCAGCCGGCGAATGCCCTTGAGACCGTCCTCGTAGAGCCCGGTGGCGGCCATGCGGTCGGCGCGGTGGATCTTGCCCGGCACGTACTGGCGGCCGGCCGAGCCCATGCCGCACGCCAGGCCCAGGTTGGCGCCCTTCGTCGTCACCCACGTCTTGCCCTTGGGACCGTCGGTGACGTAGGGCATCCGCTCGCGCAGCGCGGGCGACGCGTTCGTCTTGAACAGGTCGGGCGGCAGCCAGCAGAGATCGACGTGGCAATCGGCGGAGATGAGCTCGTAACGCATCGGGCGCCTCCTCTGATTTTGGCGCCCAGAGTATAGCGCCGTCCCGCCGGGTCGGCGCGACTAGCCCCCCAGGTCGAGAACCAGCGCGGCGTGGTCGCTGAGCGCGTGTCC
>JBKOZA010000393.1:0-10529 GCA_046725675.1 Candidatus Methylomirabilota bacterium | reverse complement strand
CGCCTGCACCGGCCGCGCGCCCGGCTCGAGGGCCGGCCGGTTCGCGGCGAGCATGCCGGGGTCCAGCGCCCGCAGGCGGGCGCCGCAGGCAGCGTGGGCGGCGTCGAGATCGGCCAGCGCCGCCTCCAGCGTCGGGGCCAGCGCGCGGTCGTGGCCCGGGTAGCGCCACTGCCCGTCCACCACGGCGCCGACGAACATCCGCTCGGTGGCCGCCACGTGACGCACGATGTCGCCGCAGGTGTACTCGCCGGCCTGCGGCCGCCAGTCGACACGGTCGGCCGGGATCGCCCGGAAGAAGCCGACGGTGCGCCGGCGCACGCCGGCGAAGTAGTCCGCGAACTCGGGCGCGCTGGCGATCACGAGCCCAGCACCTCCCGCGCGATGACGAGCTTCTGGATCTGCGAGGTGCCCTCGTAGAGCTGGGTGATCTTGGCGTCGCGGAAGTAGCGCTCGACCTCGTAGTCCTTGATGAAGCCGTAGCCGCCGTGGACCTGGATGGCGTCGGTCGTGACCTTCATGGCCATCTCGGCGCAGAAGAGCTTGGCCATCGCCGCCTGCTTGGTGAACGGCGCCCCGCGGTCCTTCAGCGCCGCCGCCTGGTGGACGAGGAGCCGGCCGCCGTCGATGGCGGTGGCCATGTCGGCGAGCATCCACTGCACCATCTGGTGCTGGCCGATGATCACGCCGAAGGCCTTGCGCTCGCGCGCGTAGGCCACCGCGCGCTCGTAGGCGCCGGTTGCGATGCCCACCGCCTGGGCGCCGATGCCGATGCGCCCGCCGTCCACGGCGGTGAGCGCGATGCGGAACCCCTGCCCCTCCTCGCCGATCCGGTTAGCGACGGGCACCCGGCACTCCTCGAACACCAGCTCGGCGGTGTCGGAGGCGCGGATACCGAGCTTGTCCTCGGTCTTGGAGACGGTGAAGCCGGGCGTGCCCTTCTCGACGACCAGCGCGGAGATGCCGTGGTGGCCCAGATCGCGATCGGTCTGGGCGAAGACCAGCGCGAACGCGGCCTCGCGCCCGTTGGTGATGAAGAGCTTGCGGCCGGTGACCACGTAGTGGTCCCCGTCGCGGCGGGCCGTCGTGGCCTGGTTGGAGGCGTCGGAGCCCGCCTGCGGCTCGGTCAGCGCGAAGCAGCCGCTGGCGTGGCCGGAGGCGACGGGCTTGAGGAAACGGCTGCGCTGCTCGTCGGTCCCGAACGTCAGCACGGGATCGCCGTACAGGGAGTTGTTCACCGACATGATCACCGCGTGCGACGCGCAGGCCTTGGCGATCTCCTCGAGCGCCACCACGTAGGCGACGACGTCGGCGCCGGCGCCCCCCCACCGTTCGGGCACGGCGATGCCCATCAGCCCCAGCTCGCCCATGCGCTTGACGGTTTCGTGGGGGAAGCGCGCGTCGCGGTCGATCTCGGCCGCGATGGGCTTGACGTGCTCGTGGGCGAACTCCCGCGCCATCGCCTGGATCATCGACTGCTCGTCGCTCAGCTGCAGGTTCATGGCGCTTGGGTCCCGCCGTCTCCTCGCCTATTTCTCCAGGAGCCGCTTGAATTCCTTCGTCAGCTCCGGCACGACCTCGAACAGATCGGCGACGATTCCATAGTCGGCGATCTTGAAGATCGGCGCCTCGGGGTCCTTGTTGACGGCCACGATCACCTTCGACGTGCGCATGCCGGCCAGGTGCTGGATGGCACCGGAGACGCCGAAGCCCATGTAGAGCTTGGGCGAGATGGTGCGGCCAGTCTGGCCGATCTGGAAGCGATGCGGCCGCCACCCCGCGTCCACCGCCGCCCGGGAGGCGCCCACGGCGGCGCCGATGACGCCGCCGAGCTCCTCGAGGATGACGTAGTTCTCCGGGCCCTTCATGCCGCGGCCGCCCGAGAGCACGATCTCGGCCTCGGTCAACTCCGGCAGCCCCGTCGACGCCTCTTCGCGGCGCTCCACGAACTTCATCTGCGCGGCCGGCACCGTGACCGTGACCCGCTCGACGGCGGCCGTCTTGCCCGCCTGGGCGTCGGCTGGCTTGAAGACGTTGGGTCTCAGCGTAGCCATCCAGGGCTGCTTCGCCCACGCCACTCTCGACAGCAGCTTGCCGGCGTACACCGGCCGCGTAGCCACCAGCCGGTCACCGTCCATCGCCAGCGCGACGGAGTCGGCCGCGAGGCCGGCACCCAGTCGTGCGGCCAGCCGGGCCATGAACTCGCGCTGGCGGCTCGTGACCGGGGCCAGGATCGCCTTCGGCGATTCCTTGGCGGCCAGCTCCGCGACGGGCGGCGCCCACACCTCGCCGCGATACGGGGCCAGCCCGGCGTCCTCCAGCAGCCACACCTTCGTCGCGCCCCAGGCTCCGAGCTGTTTGAGCCCGTCGTCGGTGGCCTTGTCGGTGAGCCAGACAGCCTCCACCGGCCCGCCGAGGCGGGCGGCCTCGCCGAGCACCTCGGCCATGACCTTCTTCGGTGTGCCCTTGCGATCGTCCTCGACCATGCACCAGAGCGCGCCAGCCATGTCGGTGTTCTCCTCGAGTCCTCAGATAGCCTTGGCGTCCTCGCGCAGAGCGCGGACGAGCTCCTTGACGGCGTCTTTGACATCCCCCGGGACGATGCGGCCGGGGGGCCGCGGCGGCAGCGCCTCGAGCGCGGCGATGCTCAGCTCCGGCGCCGCGGTCACCCCGAGGTCGGCTGCCTTCACGTCCTTGATCTCCTTCTTCTTGGCGCCCATGATGCCCTTCAGGGTCGGATAGCGCGGCTCGTTCAGGCCCTTCTGGGCCGACAGCACCGCCGGCAGCGGCAGCTCGAACACCTCGAGGCCGCCCTCGACCTGGCGGCCGACGCGCACGCTCGTGCCGCCGCCGTCGATCGCTTCCTCCATGATCCAGGACGCGCACGGCCAGCCGAGCACCTCGGCCATCTGGGCGCCGACCGCGCCCATGTCGTCGTCGATCGCCTGGCGTCCACACAGCACGAGCTGGGGAGCCTCCTGCTTGGCCACCGCTGCCAGCACGCGCGCCGTGGTCAGGGTGTCGGCGGCGGCCAGCGCCGGGTCGTTCACGTGGATCGCGCGGTCGCAGCCCATGGCCAGCGCCGAGCGCAGCGCTTCCTTGGCGCGGTCGGGCCCGAGCGCGACGGCCACCACCTCGCCCTGCCCTCGCTTCTCCTTGATGCGCAGCGCCTCCTCGACGGCGAATTCGTCGTAGGGCGAGACGATCCACGTGATGCCCGAGGTGTCGATCTGCTTGCCGTCGCCCCCGATCTTCACCTGGGTGGCGGTGTCGGGGACCTGCTTGATCATGACCAGGATCTTCATGACGTGATGGCTCCTCGGACGTCCTCCGGCGGGGACTGCGCGGAGTCGTAGTGAAGGTCGCGGGTGATCCGGAAGCGATCGCCCGGGATGAACACGCGATCGAAGACAGCTGGCTGGCCGGCGGCGGCGAAGGACACGCGCTCGGACTCGAACGCCGGCGCGCCGGGTGCGCACCCCAGCTCCCGCGCCTCGCGTGGGCCCAGGCGCACGGCCGAGATCGCTTCGCGGGCCCGGACGATGACAATCCCGAGCTTGAACTCGAGCACCTGCCGCAGGGACGTCTCGGCGAGGTCGGCGGCGAGCACCTGCTCGCCGAGCCGCGCCGACAAGAAGGAACGCTGCAGGCTCATGGGATGAGCGTCCACCAGTCGCAGCCGCTCCACCATCGCCAGGCGCGCGCGCGGCGACAGGCCGAGCGCGAGGCTGGCCCGCCGATCGACGATAGCCGGGCGGGCCGCGAGCACACGAGTGGACACGGCCTCTCCCCGGGCCGAGAGCTCACCGGCGAACCGGCGGAGCTTGAGGATCTCGTAGTCGATCGTCGGCGCGGCCACGAAGGTGCCCAGCCCGTGGCGGCGGGTGATGAGGTGGTCGCGCTCGAGCAGCTCCAGCGCCTGGCGCAAGGTCATGAGCGTCACGCCGAATGCGTGCGCCAGCCGGCGCTGGTTGGGCAACGGAGCGCCGGCCCCCCACTCGCCGCCGCGGATGCGCTCGCGCAGCTCCTCGGCGATCCGGTGATACCGCGGCAGGCGTCCCTTCACTCGACTCCTCTGTCGGTGTTCTAGAACTGTGAAACCCCAGCACCCTCGCGACCGGCGCCGATCTCGGAAGCCCTCAGGGCAACGACGACAGGGACATGGGCGCCCCCGCGACGAGCGCCCTCATTGTATGTCCGCGCTGCCGCAGCGCGCAAGCACGGCTCCGATACGCGCCGCGGCTCCCCGCCGGCGGCCTCGGATCAGGATCGACCGGGCGCGTGCACGAAGGGCAGACGAACGAAGCGCACCCGGTCGGCCTCGATCACCAGCACCACCCGCTGGGCCGGATTGTCCCGGGCCGGAAAGGGCTTGCCCGTGTACTTGCGTGACACCCGGTCCATCACGGCGAAGTCGGCGTCGGGCCGGCGCTCCACCACGCGGCCCCGGATCTGCGCCTCCACGTAGGGGTTGTCGAACGCCACGATCGAGAGCGCGACCCGCGGATCGCGCCGCGTGTTGCGCGCCTTCAGCGACCCCTCGCCGGTGCATACGACGATGCGCTCGCCGTCGAGGTCCACCCATACGGGGGCGTTCTGTGGCGAGCCGTCGGGCAGCAGCGTCGCGAGATGGGCGAAGTTGGCCCCGCGGACCAGGGCCTTGACGTCGTCGGACAGGGCCATGCTCATGACATCTGCCTTAGGCGCCCGCTACCCGGCGGGCGTGGCCACTCCAGTACTGCTCACGCAGCACGCGCTTGAGCACCTTGCCGCTCGGATTGCGGGGCAGCGTCTCGACGAAGTCCACCGAGCGCGGCCGCTCGAAGCCGGCGAGGCGGCCCCGGCAGAACTCGATGACCTCCGCCTCGGAGCATCGAGCCCCGGGGCGCAGGACGACGACCGCCTTGATCGTCTCGCCCCACGTCGCGTCCGGCACACCGATCACGGCCGCATCGGCCAGGGCTGGATGCTCGAACAGTACGTCCTCGACGACCCGCGGGTAGACGTTCTCGCCACCGGAGACGATCATGTCCCGCACCCGGTCCTGCACGTACACGTAGCCCTCGTCGTCGAGCACGCCGGCGTCGCCGGTGTGCATCCAGCCGCCCCGCAGCGCCTCTGCGCTCTCCTGCGGGCGGTTCCAGTATCCCTGCATGAGCTGGGGCCCGCGGGCGACGATCTCGCCGATGGTGCCGTTCGGCACCGGCCGGTCCTGCTCGTCGACGATGCGGAGCTCGGTGCCGGCGATCGGCCGCCCGGCCGACAGCAGGAGCCCGGGCTTGTCGGCCAGCGCCCGGGCGTGATCGGCCGGCAGCAGGTACGTCAGCACCGCGCTGGTCTCCGTCATCCCGTACGCCTGCAGGAAGTCGCACTTGAACGTGGCCATCGCCCGGCGCAGCGTGCCCTCCGCGATCGGCGACGCCCCGTAGGCGATGAAGCGGAGGCTCGGGTACGCGCGCTCGGCGGCGTCGGGCACCGCCAGCAGACAGGCCTGGATCATCGCCGGCACCAGGGACGTGCGGCCGATGCCCTCCTCGGCGAGCGCGCGCACGACCGCGGCCGGGCTGAAGTCACGATGGATGACGAGGCAGCCGCCGCCGTTGATCGCCGCGAAGGAGGTGACCGCGCCGGAGGCGTGGTACATGGGCACGACGACCAGCCACCGCTCGCCGAACCGCGGCTCGAACGCGAGCGCGAACTGGCCGAGGTTCGAGGTGACCGCGCGATGCGTGAGCAGCGCGCCCTTGGGCCGGCCGGTGGTGCCGCTCGTGTACATCTGGTACAGCACGTGATCGTCGCCGATCACGCGATCGACCGTCGTCGCCGGGGCCGCGGCCAGCCACGCTTCCCACGGCGTCCATCCCTCCGCGACGGCGCCGATCGCGACGAAGCGCGCCACCGAGCCGAGCCCGGCGCGAACAC
The DNA here is from genome assembly GCA_046725675.1 of Candidatus Methylomirabilota bacterium. Lineage (GTDB taxonomy): Bacteria > Methylomirabilota > Methylomirabilia > Rokubacteriales > CSP1-6 > AR5. Next base: position 4,610 of record JBKOZA010000393.1, on the reverse strand, counting down.
CGTCCACGGCAGCGAGGTAGTCGGCCGTGGCGATCAGCAAACGCGCCCCCGCGTCGTTCACGATCCACGCCCACTCGGCGGGCGCCAGGCGGTAGTTCAGCGGGACCGGCACCACGCCCACCCGCGAGGCCGCGTAGTAGAGGAGCACGTACTCGATGCTGTTCTTGGACAGGACCGCCATCCGGTCGCCCGGCGCGAGGCCGGCGTCGATCAGCGCGGCGGCGATGCGCTCGGTGGCGGCCTGCGCCTGCCGGTAGGAGATCCGCCGGCCGTCCTGGACGGCGAGGTCAGCGTCGCCGCGCTCGCGCGCGTGGTAGTCGAGCGCGTCGTGCAGCCGCATCGCTCAACGGAACGGGTCGTACAGGTGGCAGGCCACCTCACGGCCGAACGTGCTCCGCAGCTTCGGCACCTCCGGCGCGCAGCGCGGCAGCACGTGCGGGCAGCGGGGGTGGAAGCGGCAGCCCGACGGTGGATTGACCGGGCTCGGCACCTCGCCGGTGAGGATGATCTCGTCGCGCGACTCGTCGGGATGCGACGGCAGCGCGGCCGAGAACAGCGCTTGCGTGTAGGGATGCTTGGGGTCGGTGGCCACCACCTTGGCGGGACCGTACTCCACGAGCTGGCCGAGGTACATGACCGCGATGGTGTGGCTCATGTGGGCGACCGCGGCGAGGTCGTGCGCGATGAACAGGTAGGCCAGGCCGAGGTCGCGCTGCAGGTCGACCAGCAGGTTCAGGATCTGCGCGCGGATGGAGACGTCGAGCGCGGAGACCGGCTCATCGAGTACCACGAGCTTCGGCGACAGCGACAGGGCGCGGGCGATGGCGATGCGCTGGCGCTGGCCTCCCGAGAACTCGTGCGGGAACAGATCGGCGGAGCGTGCCGGTAGCCCCACCAGATCGAGCAACCGGGCGACGCGCTTGCGGACCTCGGCGCCGGCGATCGGCTCGTTGGTGACGAGCGGCTCGGCGATGATCGCGCCCACCCGCATGCGCGGGTTGAGCGACGCGAACGGGTCCTGGAACACGGCCTGCACCGAGCGCCGGTACTGGCGCAGCCCCGCTGCGTCCAGCGTCTGGAGCGCGCGTCCCTCGAAGCGGATCTCGCCGGCGGTCGGCTCCTCCAGCTTGAGCACCAGCTTGGCCGTCGTGGACTTGCCGCAGCCGGACTCGCCGACCACCCCCAGCGTGCGGCCAGCGTCGACCGTGAAGTTCACGCCGTCGACGGCGCGCACGGCGCCGGGGTCGGCACCGAACAGCCCGCGCCGGAGCGGGAAGTGCTTCGTCAGGTTCTGCGCTTCGAGGAGGGTCATCTCTTGGCCAGCCAGCAGCGGGCGTTGTGCTGGGCCGTGAGGTCGATCGCGGGCGGCTCCTCCTCGCGACAGTGATCGATCACCCGTGGACACCGGCCCTGGAACGAGCAGCCGCGCGGCAGCGTCGCCAGGTCGGGCGGCTGGCCGTCAATGGCCGTCAGCCGCGCCGGCCCGCCGCCCAGCCGGGGGATCGACTCGATGAGCGCCTGGGTGTACGGATGGGCGGGCGCGTTGAAGATCTGGCGCACCGGCCCCGCTTCGATCACCCGCCCGGCGTACATCACCGCCACGCTGTCGCACATGCGCGCCACGATCCCGAGGTTGTGGGTGATGAAGATCAGGGCCAGGCCGTGCTCGCGCTGGATGTCGCGCAGCAGCTTGAGATACTGCGCCTGGATCGTGACGTCGAGGCTGGTGGTGGGCTCGTCGGCGATGAGCAGTTGCGGCTCGCACGAGATGGCGATGGCCCCCACGATGCGCTGGCGCATGCCGCCCGACATCTGGTGCGGGTACTCGCGCAACCGCTGGGCGGCGGCCGGGATCCGCACTGCCCGCAGGAGCGCGCCCGCCCGTTCACGGGCGGTGCGGCGGGAGGCGTGCTCGTGCACGCGGACCCCCTCGCCGACCTGGTCGCCCACCGTGAACAGCGGGTTCAGCGACGCCATCGGGTCCTGCAGGATCATGGCGATGCGCTTGCCGCGGATGCGTCGCATCTCGGCCGGGGACTTGGCGAGCAGGTCCTCGCCGTCGAAGCGCATGGCGCCGCTGACGATGCGGGCCGCCGTTGGCAGCAAGCGCAGGATGGTCAGAGCCAGCGTCGTCTTGCCGGAGCCGGATTCGCCGACGACGCCCAGCGTCTCGCCCGCTCGCAGCGTCAGCGAGACCTCGTCGACCGCGCGCACGATTCGCGTCCCCCGGGCCGTGACGTAGTGCGCCGACAGCCGGTCCAGCTCGAGGAGCGGCCGATCGGTCATTTGCAGCGTGTGATGCTCATAGCTGGCGGAGCTGGGGGTCCAGCTTCACGCGAAGCCAGTCGCCCAGGAGGTTGGCGGCCAGCACCATGAGCACGATGCACAGGCCGGGGAACACGGTCAGCCACCAGTAACCGGCCATCAGGCCCTTCTTGCCGTCGGCGAGCATCAGCCCCCACGCCGGCTTCGGCGGCGGCACCCCGACCCCGAGGAACGACAGGGCGGCCTCGGTGACGATGACGACGCCCAGCATGAGCGTGGCCAGCACGATGGCCGTGTTCAGCACGTTGGGCAGCAGGTGCCGCCGCATGATCGTCCACTTCGAGCAGCCGGCCACGATGGCCAAGCGGACGAAGTCGCGCTCCTTGAGCGAGAGGACCTCGCCGCGGATCACCCGCGCATAGCGCGTCCAGTAGACGGAGCCCAGGATGATCACGATGTTCCACTCGCTCGGCCCCACGATGGCCGCGAGGAAGATCGCGAAGGTCAGGGCCGGCAGCGCCAGCCAGGTGTCGGTGATGCGCATGATCACCTGGTCGACCCAGCCGCCCATGTAGCCGGACAGGATGCCCAGGGTGCTGCCCAGCACGCCGGCGATGATCACGGCGGTGAAGCCGACGATCATCGACACCCGCGCGCCGAAGATCAGCCGGGACAGCACGTCGCGGCCGATGTGGTCGGTGCCCAGCAGGTGCTCGGTGCTGCCGCCGGCGATCCACGCCGGCGGCCGGAAGCGCTGGGACAGCGAGCCGATCTCGGGATTGTGGGGCACGATCAGGTCGGCGAAGATCGCCAGCAGCGCCAGCGTGACGAGGATCGCGATCGGCACCATCGGCAACCCTTCCGTGCGGATCCGGGGCAGCCGATAGGTGATGGGCGCGGACGCAACCGGACTGGGAGCGGCGGGGGCCGGGCTAACGCTCATAGCGGATCCTCGGGTCGATGACGGCGTAGAGGACGTCGACCACCAGGTTGACGACGACGATCATGGAGCCGGCCAGCAGCACGGTGGCCTGCACCACCGGGAAGTCGCGGAACGCGATGCCCTCGTAGAGGAGCCGGCCGATGCCGGGCCACGCGAAGACGGTCTCGACCACCACCGCCACGTTGACCATGAGCACCAGGTTGATGCCGGCCAGCGTGAGGACGGGAATCAGCGCGTTCTTGAACGCGTGCTTGGCGATGACCCGCATCTCCGGCAGGCCCTTGAGCCTCGCCAGCTTGACGTACTCGGAACCGAGCACCTCCAGCATCGACGAGCGGGTCAGCCGCATGTGCGCCGCGGCGAAGTACCAGCCGAGGGCGAAGGCCGGCATGAGCACGTGCCAGGGGGTGCCGGAGCCGGAGGACGGCAGCCAGCCCAGGTACACCGAGAAGAAGAGGATCAGCAGCAGTCCAACCCAGAACGACGGCATCGACAGCCCCAGCAGGGCAAAGATCTTGCCGGCGCTATCCCAGAAGCCACCCACCCGCACGGCCGCCAGGATGCCGCTCGGGATGCCGATGAGCAGCGAGAACGCCATCGCCGCCACCGCCAGCAGCAGCGAGTTCGGCAGCCGCGACACGTACAGCTCGAGCACGGGCGTCCGGTAGTAGAACGAGCGGCCAAAGTCGCCGCGGACGATGTCGCGCATGAAGGTGCCGTACTGCACGAGCAGCGACCGGTCGAGCCCGAGATCCTGCCGCAAGGCCTCGAGGTCGGCCTTGCTGGCGCCGGGCTCTACCAGCAGCACGGTGGGGTCGCCGGTGACGCGCACGAACAGGAAGATGGTGACCGACAGCAGGAACAGCGAGAGGGCCGCGTAGCCCAGGCGGCGGAGGACGAATCGGCGCATCGTCGCCTCCTCTACTTCTTCATTGAGTCCCTCCGCTTCGGTGCATACGACCGGCGGGCCCCGGGACGAGAAGGTAAGGGATTATCTCCAACTTGCGGGCCGTGTCAACTTTCGGTAACGCGTTGCAGCGCGCATCGCGGCCGACACTGGAAAATCCGGCGAGTTCGGTCCCGGTACGCGTCTTGCTCATACAGACAGGCGAGTTCAGGTGGGGGGTGAGAGAGCCGGGCCGTGAGGCGACGGCGCTCGTGACCCCCCGCCGGCGACTCGACCGCGCCCATTGCCCCTGTGGGCGCGGTCCTATTTTTCCTGGGCCAGGCGCTGGCTCAGGGCCACCAGCTGCCCGAGCTTGCTCCGGGCCTCGCCCCCGTCGATCGACTGGCCGGCCAGCGCCACGCCTTCCTTCAGGTCGCGCGCCCGCGCCCCCGCCACCAGCGCGGCGGCAGCGTTCATCAGCACGATGTCGCGCCGGGGCCCGGGCTCCCCGTCGAG
>JBKOZA010000392.1:0-2128 GCA_046725675.1 Candidatus Methylomirabilota bacterium | reverse complement strand
GCCAGCCGGCGACTGGCCTCTTCCGTCGCCTCGTCGGCCGGGAAGAACGACTCGATCCGCAGCTCCTGGAGCGTGATGTCGTGCGGCGTGCCGAGGCTGGTCAGCGTCGTGAAATATTTCAGGACGAGGTCGTCGCGGCGGAGCTCGATCGGCAGGAACGGCGCCGTGGAGACGTCGAGGTCGAGGCGCCGCCAGTGGCGGGGGACGTCCGGGTAGGCCAGCAGCTCGTCGAGCAGGGCGCGCGTGCGGGTGTCGCCGATGCCGCTGACGACGTCGCGATGCAGCCACTGGATCATCGACGCCGCCGTCGCCTCCCAGTTCGCGATGAACGGCCGGAAGCCGCGAGGATGGAACATGAGCCGCATGGCGTTGGGCGGCCCGAGCTCGGACGCCGCCGCCGGGTCGAGGAAGCGCGCTTGTACCCGGGTGGTCCCCTCGTTGACGGCCAAAACATTCCAGTGACGATCCAGCACGAGGGCGGGATACGGCTCCTGCTGGCGGAGGATGAAGTCCAGGGCGCGCCGCACCTGCGCCATGGCCGGCGCCGCCAGGTCGGTCTGCCGGTAGATCGGCGCGTAGCCGGCCGCGACGAGCAGCTCGTTGCGGTCGCGCAGCGGCACGTCGAGCGCGCGGCTCAGCAGCAGCACCATCTCCCGGCTCGGCTGCGCGCGGCCCGTCTCCACGAAGCTCAGGTGGCGCGCCGAGATACCGGCGTCGAGGGACAGGTCGAGCTGGCTCAGGCGACGCTGCGTCCGCCACTGGCGAAGGAGCTGCCCCACGCCGACCGGTACCGCCGCCTGCGCTCGCTCCATGCCGGCGACTCTACACCGCCCCAGGAAGCGGCGACATTACCTGGCAGGTAGTTGATCCCGTGGCCGGCCGCCCGGATCCTGCCGTCCACACACGAGGAGACACGCGATGAGCCTCGATCCCGTCGACGTCACCGAGCGCTTCAAGGGCACGCTGGGCGAGCTGCTCGGCATCCGCTTCGTGCACGCCGAGCCCGAGCGGGTCGTGGCCGAGCTGACCTACCGGCCGGACCTCACGACCGTGGGCGGCAGCCTGCACGGCGGCACGCTGATGGCGCTGGCCGACACCGCGGGCGCCGCCGCCACCGTGCTCAACCTGCCGCCGGGCGCCACCACGACCACGCTGGAGTCGAAGACGAACTTCATGGCGGCCGCCCGCGCGGGCGTCGTGCGGGCCGAGTCCACGCCACTGCACCGCGGCCGCCGCACGATGGTGTGGCAGACGCGCGTCACCGACGGCTCGGGGCGTCTGCTGTCGATCACGACCCAGACCCAGATGGTGCTGGAGGCGCGCTGACGGCTCAGCGCACGCGACGGGCGATGCGGGCCTCGGCGTCGGTCCAGCCGGCGTCGAAGGCGTGACCAGGCCCGTCGAGGTCGATCACGAGCGGAGCGTGATCCGACGGGACCGGCTTGCCCTTGCGGGCCTCGCGATCGATCTCGGCGCCGACCACGCGCGTGGCCAGGCTCGACGTCACCAGCAGGTGATCGATCCGCATGCCGAAGTTCTTGTGGAAGTTGCCGGCGCGATAGTCCCACCACGTGAAGCGACCGGGCTCTCGGTGGTGCAGGCGATAGGCATCGGTCAAGCCCCACGCGCCCAGCCGGGCGAAGGCGCCCCGCTCCGGCGGCGACACGTGGGTGCCCCCGTGACAGGCCGCCGGGTCCCACACGTCGGCGTCGGACGGCGCCACGTTGAAGTCGCCGCCCAGCACCAGGGCCTCGTCGGGCGCCGCGGCCTCCTGCAGCCAGCGCGCGAGGCGCTCGTACCACGCGAGCTTGGCGTGATAGAAAGGCGAGTCCACCACGCGCCCGTTCGGCGCGTAGAGGCTGACCACGCGCACGCCACCGCACACGCCCGCCAGCATCCGCGCCTCGGCCAGCGGCTCGTCGTCGCCGACGTCGGTGGTGGCGGCCGGGCGCAGCGGCTCGCCGAAGTTGCTGACCAGGTCGGCGATGCCGACGCGGCTGGCGATGGCGACGCCGTTCCAGCGCCCTTCGCCGTGGTGGGCGAGCTCGTAGCCCGCGCCGCGGAAGACGTCGGCGGGCGCATCCGCGTCGGCCAGCTTGGTCTCCTGCATCAGCAGCACGTCGGGTCG
>JBKOZA010000391.1:0-7479 GCA_046725675.1 Candidatus Methylomirabilota bacterium | reverse complement strand
GGCCCCGGCGCCCAGCGGCCCGCCCACCGAGGGGGGCGTGGAGACGATCGCCCGGCTGCTGTTCAGCGACTACCTGTTCCCGTTCGAGCTGACCTCCGTCCTGCTGCTGGCCGCGATGGTCGGCGTGCTGCTCCTGGCCCGCCGGCGGGCGTGATGGTGCCCGAGTCCTACTATCTGACGGTCTCCGCGCTGCTCTTCTCGATCGGCGTCGCCGGCGTCATCATCCGCCGCAACCCCCTCGTCATCTTCATGTCGATCGAGCTGATGCTCAACGCCGTCAACCTCTCGTTCGTCGCCTTCGGCCACCGCCTCGGCAGTTACGAGGGCCAGGCCGTCGTTTTCTTCGTGATGGCCGTCGCCGCCGCCGAAGTGGCCGTCGGCCTCGCCATCATCGTCGCCATCTTCCGCCTCCGCCGCCGCCTCTCGATCGACGATCTGAGCCTGATGAAGTGGTAGTGCGAGCCGAGGCGACGGCCGCCGCGGCGCCGAGGTGAGCCGGCAAATAAATGGGGGTTGGAGCGGGCGCCGGGCGCGAGCGGCGATGGCCCGTCGATCGGAAATAGGGGCGTCCGGGCGCCCGTGCGGGCGGGGATGGTAGCGCGAGCCCACAAACGGGATAGGCTTCGGGCCTGGCGCCGGGAGAGCTGGAGATCCTGGGCGCAGCGTGCCCTGGACGACCCGGGGGCGCCCGCGTATTGGTAAGCTAGTCGGTGGTGCGCAGGGGGAGGTTCATGGCCCAGAAGACCGTGGCTGAGAAGAAGATTGCAGAGCCGGCCGGGATCGACGCGGGGGTCGCCCGTCGGTTGTACAACGACATGCTCCTGATCCGCCGGTTCGAGGAGAAGGCGGCGGAAGCCTACGCGCTCGGGAAGATCGGCGGCTTCCTCCACTTGTACATCGGCGAGGAGGCGGTCGCGGTCGGCGCGACCTCCACGCTGCGGCCCGACGACTACTCGATCGCGGCCTATCGCGAGCACGGACACTGCCTGGCCAAGGGCGCCGACCCCCGCCGGGCCATGGCAGAGCTGTACGGCCGCATCGACGGGCTCTGCAAGGGCAAGGGCGGCTCGATGCACCTGTTCGACAAGTCCGTCAACTTCCTGGGCGGTCACGCGATCGTCGGCGCCCACCTGCCCCTGGCCACCGGCGTCGGCTTCGCCATCAAGTACCGCGGCGGCGATCAGGTCATCACGTGCTACTTCGGCGACGGGGCCGTGCCCGAGGGCGAATTCCACGAGGCGATGAACCTCGCCATGCTCTGGAAGCTGCCGGTGATCTTCCTCTGCGAGAACAACCGCTACGCGATGGGCACCGCGCTGGAGCGCGCGCTCGCCGAGACCGAGATCTGGAAGTTCGGCCGCAGCTACAACATGCCGTGCGAGGCGGTGGACGGCATGGACGTCCTGGCCGTCCGTGACGTGGTGGCCCGAGCCGTCGCCCGGGCCCGCGCCGACGGGACCCCCAGCCTCATCGAGGCCCGCACCTACCGGTTCCGCGGCCACTCCATGCGCGACCCGGCCGGCGCGGTCTATCGCACCAAGGAAGAGGTCGAGCGCGAGAAGCTGCGCGATCCGATCGTGCTCTTCCGCGAGCGCGCGCTGGGGGCAGGCTGGCTGAGCGCGGCCGACGTGCGCGAGATCGAGAAGGCGGTCAACGACCTGATCGACGAGGCGGTCGCGTTCGCCGACGCCTCGCCGGAGCCGCCCGCCTCCGAGCTGCTGACCGACATCTTCAAGGACGCCCCCGACGGCGACCGGTCCGGAGGCTGACGATGTCGGTGATGACGTACCGCGAAGCGCTGAACCTCGCCCTGCGCGAGGAGCTGGCCCGCGACGACCGGGTGTTCGTGATCGGCGAGGAGGTCGGCCTCTACGAGGGCGCCTACAAGGTGACGCAGGGGCTGCTCAAGGAGTTCGGTCCGCGGCGGATCGTCGACACGCCGATCGCGGAGTCCGGCTTCACCGGGGTCGGCATCGGCGCCGCCCTCGTCGGGCTGCGGCCGGTCGTCGAGATGATGACGTTCAACTTCGCCCTGCTCGCCCTCGACCAGATCGTGAACTCGGCCGCCAAGATGAACTACATGTCGGGCGGCCAGTTCAACGTGCCGATCGTCATCCGGGGTCCCGGCGGCCCCGCCCACCAGCTGGCCGCCCAGCACTCGCAGTCGATGGAGGTGTACTTCTACCACGTGCCGGGCCTGAAGGTCGTCCGTCCGTCGACACCCGCCGACGCCAAGGGCCTGCTGAAATCGGCGATCCGGGACGACAACCCGGTCATCTTCATCGAGTCGGAGACGCTCTACAACATCAAGGGCGAGGTCCCCGACGATCCCGACTTCACGATCCCGCTGGGCCAGGCCGCGGTCCGCCGCGAGGGGACCGACGTCACCGTCATCGCCTACATGGGCATGATGTACCGCGCCATGGAGGCCGCCGAGGATCTCGCCAAGGAGGGCATCTCGGTGGAGATCGTGGACCCGCGCACCCTGCAGCCGCTCGACTCGCCGGCGATCCTCGCCTCGGTCCGCAAGACGCACCGGGCCGTCGTCGTCGAGGCGGGCGCGGGCTTCGCCGGGATGGGCTCCGAGCTGTCCGCCGTCATCACCGAGCAGGCGTTCGACGACCTCGACGCGCCCGTCGAGCGCGTGACCGGCGTGCCGGCACCCATGCCGTACGCCCGCAACCTCGAGCGGGCCAAGACGCCCTCGAAGGAGCGCATCGTCGAGGCGGTCCGTCGCGTGTGCTACGCGAATGGGAATGGAAGTCGCTGATGTCGGTCACCAAGGTCGTCATGCCGAAGCTGTCCGAGCAGATGGAAACCGGCAAGATCATCAAGTGGCTCAAGCAGGAGGGGGACCGCGTCCAGGCCGGCGACATCCTGGCCGAGGTGGAGACCGACAAGGCCGACGTCGAGATGGAGGCGTTCGGCGGCGGGCTCCTGCGCAAGATCCTGGTGCCGGCCGGCAGCGCGGCGCCCGTGGGTACGCTCATCGGCGTCATCGCCGAGCCCGGCGAGGACATCGCGTCGGTGGTGAGCCAGGCCGGCGGCGGTGGCGGGGCGCCGGCCGCGAAGACCGCCGCGGCGACCGAGATGGCCAGCCGACCTGCCGAGGTGCCACCTCAGCCGCGCCGCGAGGACCCGGCGGCGCGCACGCCGTCACCCTCCGACGGTCCGGCTGCGCCAGGCCGACCTGCCACCGCGCCGGCGCCGCGACCCGCGGCGGTGGAGGCACCGGTTCCCGCGGTGGGGACGGGCGGGCCAGGAGATGGCGGGCGCGTGAAGGCTTCGCCACTGGCCCGGAAGATCGCGGCGCAGTCGGGCGTGGACCTCCGGCTGGTGCAGGGCAGCGGCCCGGGTGGACGCGTCGTCCGACGCGACGTGGAGGCGGCGTCGGCGACCGGTGCCGCGCGGCCGGCGGCGGCCGCGGTCTCGGCCGGCGTGGAGTTCGAGGATCGGCCGCTCAGCCAGATGCGCGCCATCATCGCCAAGCGCATGCCGCTCAGCAAGGCGCCGGTGCCGCACTTCTATGTCTCCTCCGAGATCGCGATGGACCGGGCGTGGGCGCTGCGCGAGGAGCTCAACGCGCTGGAAGGGCAGCCGAAGGTCTCGGTCAACGACTTCGTCGTCCGCGCCTGCGCGCTCGCCCTGCGCCAGCATCCGGGCGTCAACGCCTCTTTCCAGGGCGAGTCGATCCGCGTTTTCCACCGGGCCCACATCGGCATCGCGGTGGCGCTGGAGGACGGGCTCATCACCCCGGTGCTGCGCGATGCCGACACGAAATCCATCGCGCAGATCGCCGTCGAGGCGCGCGAGCTGGCCGAGCGGGCCCGCGCGCGCAAGCTGCGGGTGCCCGAGCTGACCGGTGCCACCTTCTCCATCTCCAACCTCGGCATGTTCGACGTCACCGAGTTCTCGGCGATCATCAACCCTCCCGAGGGCGCGATCCTGGCCGTCGGCACCGTGCGCAAGGTCCCGGTCGTCAGCGGGGACGGCCTCGGCGTGGGCCGCCGGATGATGGTCACGCTGTCGTGCGATCACCGGGTGATGGACGGCGCGATGGGGGCGCGCTTCCTGCAGGACGTGAAGCGCCTGCTCGAGGAGCCGCTCCGGCTGCTGGTCTAGGGGCGATGGCCGGGAAATTCGACGTCGTGGTGGTCGGCAGCGGGCCCGGCGGGTACGTCGCGGCCATCCGCTGCGCCCAGCTCGGCCTGTCGGCGGCGGTGGTGGAGGACGATCGGCCGGGCGGCGTGTGCCTGAACTGGGGCTGCATCCCGACCAAGGCGCTCCTCCGCAACGCCGAGGTCGTCCACCTCATCCACAACGCCGATCGCTTCGGCGTCAAGGTCGACAACGTGCGTCCCGACTACGCGGAGGCGGTGAAACGCAGCCGCAGCGTGGCCGACCGCATGGCCAAGGGCGTGGAGTTCCTGTTCCGCAAGAACAAGATCTCGCTGATGCCCGGCACCGGCACGCTGAAGTCGAAGACGAGCGTCGAGGTCAAGGGGACGGCGGGCGTCGAGACACTCGAGGCCGGGGCCGTCATCGTGGCCACCGGCTCGCAGCCGAAATCGCTTCCCGGCGTGACGATCGACGAGAAGACGGTCATCTCCTCCAACGGCGCCGTCCGCAACGAGGCGCGCCCGGCGTCGATCGTGGTCATCGGCGCCGGCGCGGTGGGCATGGAGTTCGCGGACGTCTATGCCGCCTACGGGACCCAGGTCACGGTGCTGGAGGCCCTCGACCGCGTGCTGCCGGTGGAGGACGCCGAGGCCTCGGCCCTGGTCTCGAGGCTGTTCGGCCGGCGCGGCATCACGATCAAGACCGGCGTGAAGGTCGCCGGCGTCACGCCGGGTGGCCCCGGCGTCATCGTCGAGACCAGCGACGGCAAGGTCGAGGCCGAGCAGGTGCTCATGGCCGTCGGCCGAGGCGCGCGCACCGCCGGCGTCGGCCTGGAGGCCGTCGGTGTGCAGCTCGAGCGCGGCTTCGTGAAGGTCTCGCCGACGATGGAGACCTCGGTGAAGGGCGTCTACGCCATCGGTGACGTGGCGGGGCCTCCGCTCCTCGCGCACAAGGCGATGGCCGAGGGAGTGGTGGCGGCCGAGGCGATCGCGGGCCGCAAGCCTCACCTGCTCGACTACACGAACGTGCCCTCGTGCACCTACTGTCGGCCCCAGGTCGCGTCGATCGGGCTCACCGAGGCCAAGGCCAGGGAGAACGGCCGCGACGTGATGGTCGGCAAGTTCCCGTTCACGGCCAACGGCAAGGCGGTGGCGCTGGGCGACACGGACGGCTTCGTCAAGGTCGTCGCCGGCAAGCCGAGCGGCGAGATCCTCGGCGTGCACATCGTGGGGCCGGAGGCGACCGAGATCATCCACGAGTTCGCGGTCGGACGGACGCTCGAGGCCACGGTCGAGGAGATCATGCACACGATCCACGCGCATCCGACGCTGTCGGAAGCGGCGCTGGAGGCCACGCTCGCCGCGCTCGGCCAGGCGATCCACATCTAGGATGCGGGCTGAGCGGGCGCCGAGGCCAGGACGCGTGCGGGGCCGGCCGGGCCGGCATGGCTCGCCTGTCGCCGTAACTCGCGCAGGGCACGGCTCGCTCGACTCCCCATCCCCCAAGGGGGGTTTGAGGCGGGCTGTTCGACGGGACACGTACGCCCCCCTCCCTGCGCCTGCTCGCCCGGGGGAGGGCGATCGATGAGCTTTCTGTTGAGTGCGGAGCAGGAGGCGCTCCGGGCGCGGGCCAGGGAGCTGGCGGATGGTGTCTTTGCGGGGCGGGCGGGGCGGTGGGACGCGAGCGAGGAGTATCCCTGGGACAACGTCAAGGATCTGGCGGCGGCGGGGTTCATGGGCATGACGATCCCGGCGGCGTACGGCGGTGGGGAGCGGCCGCTGCTCGACGTCGTGCTCGTCATCGAGGAGATCGCCAGGGCGTGCGGCATCACGGGCCGCATCGTCGTCGAGGGCAACCTCGGCGTGGTCGGCGCCCTCAACGCGTACGGCACCGAGGCGCAGAAGCGCCGGTATTTCCCCTGGGTGCTCGAGGGTGAGAAGCCCGCGATCGCGATCTCGGAGCCAGCGGCGGGCTCGGCGGCCACCGACATGACGACGCAGGTCGAGGAGACGCCGTCCGGCTATCGCCTCACCGGGCACAAGTGCTGGATCACCGGGGCCGGGACATCGCGCCTGTATCTCGTCTACACGCGCTTCGGTGGCCGGCCGGGCGCGGACGGCATCGGCGGCGTCTTCGTGGAGCGCGAGACACCCGGATTCCGGATCGGCCGGCGCGAGCTGATGATGGGCCTGCGCGGCATCCCCGAGGGCGAGCTGCACTTCGAGGGCTGCGAGGTGCCCCGCGAGAATTTGCTGGTCGGTCCCGGCGACGGATTCAAGAAGCTGATGAGCGCGTACAACGGCCAGCGCCTCGGCGCGGCGACGGTGGCCCTGGGGATCGCGCAGGGCGCGTACGAGCGGGCCCTGGCCTACGCGGCCGAGCGCCGGCAGTTCGGCCGCCCCATCGCCGAGTTCCAGGGCATCCGCTGGAAGGTGGCCGACATGGCGATCAAGCTGGATGCCGCCCGGCTGCTCATCCATCGCGCCGCCGCCCGGGCCGGCCGTGGCTTTCCCGACGCGCTCGACGCCGCCAAGGCCAAGACCTTCGCGGCGGAGACCGCCCAGGAGGTCACCAACCAGGCACTGCAGATCCACGGCGCTGCCGGCTACGGCCGCACGCTGCCGCTGGAGCGCATGGTGCGCGACGCCCGCATGTTTGCGATCGGAGGCGGTACGCTCGAGATGATGCGCAACCTCATCGCCGACCGGCTGCTGCCGACGCGGGCGAACTGGCGGGCCTGACATCGACCTCGGGTTCGGGCTGCCCGTCGCCGGTGCCTGGGCCACGCCCGAGGCGCTAGTTGGCGTCGCCCGCCGCGCGGAAGCGCTCGGCTACCGGGCGGCGTGGACTTTCCAGCGGCTGCTCTATCCCACGGCGCCCCGCGAGGAGTACTACGGAGCGCCCGGTCCGTGGCCGGCGGCGTTCGCCTCGGTCATGGATCCGCTGGCCGTGCTCGCGTTCGTGGCGGCCAGCACGCGGACGATCCGGCTCGGCGTGTCGGTCCTGCTCGTGCCCCTGTACCAGCCCGTCGTGCTCGCCAAGCAGCTGGCCACGCTCGACGTGCTGTCGGGCGGCCGTCTCGACGTGGGGCTCGGCCTCGGCTGGTCGAGCGACGAGTGGGAAGCCGCCGGCACGCCCACGGAGCGGCGCGGCGCCCGTGCCGACGAGTTCCTACGCTGTCTCAAGGCCGTGTGGACCGACGACCCGGTGGAGTTCAAGGGCGACTTCTATCGCGTGCCGCGAGCGCGGGTCGCTCCGAGGCCGGTGCAGCGGCCGCACCCGCCGCTGCTGCTCGGCGGCTATCACCCGAGCGCGCTGCGTCGGGCCGCCACGCTGTGCGACGGCTACACCGGCGGCAAC
>JBKOZA010000390.1:0-8047 GCA_046725675.1 Candidatus Methylomirabilota bacterium | reverse complement strand
CGCTCGGTCGCGCAGGTCAACGGGATGCCGGGATTGCGGCAGGTCTTCGTGCCCCAGCCGATCATGGGCAAGACCCCCGCCCAGCTCCGCGCCTACGTCGACGGGCGCGATCCCATCACGGGTCGAGCCGTGATGCAGGAGGTCGTCGACGGGCTGACGCGCCCGTTCACCGACGACGAGCTGGGGCCGCTCGACTTCGACCGCTCGACGCCGCGCCTGGTCGAGCCCGACACCGAGGACAACCTGCACCGACTGTTCCTTCACAACCGCTGGACCGACATGCTGCCGATCGTCCTGCCGACCCAGGAGCGCGTCGCCGCCATGCTGGCCCACACGCGCCGTCGGCCGGATGAGATCGTGGGCCGCATGCGCTCCACCCACTTCCGGGAGTTCTGGGCGTACACGGTCGAGAAGGTCGCGGTGAACGCGGTGATGGCCGGCGCGCGCCCGGACTACTTCCCCGTGATCCTCGCCCTGGCCGCGACCGGCGTGACCGCGCGCAGCAGCAGCTCGAGCGCGATGGCAGCCATGGCCGTCGTCAACGGACCCATCCGTCACGAGATCGGCATGAACGCGGGCACCGGCGCCATGGGCCCCTACAACCACGCCAACGCCACCATCGGCCGCGCGTACGGCCTGCTCTCTCAGAACGGCCAGGGCGGCTCGGTGCCCGGGCTGAGCTACATGGGCAACCAGGGCAACGGCTACGCCTACACCAGCCTCGCGTTCGCGGAGAACGAGGAGCGCAGCCCCTGGGAGCCCTTCCACGTGGGGCACGGTCGCAAGCCGGACGAGAGCGCGGTCAGCGTCTTCTCGGGCGTGCGCGCCACGTCGTTCACGCTGGGGCTGCGTGAGCGCTTCTGGCGCGAGCACGTCCGCAACCTGCTGCGCGGCCTCGATCCCAACGGCCCGCCCACGCTGCTGCTGGACCCGATCGCGGCCCGTCAGTTCGTGGACCGCGGCGGCTTCACCAAGAAGGACGCCTTGATCGACTGGCTCCACGACACCGCCCTCATGCCGGCCGGCGAATACTGGGACTACCAGCTCGTGCAGAACTACATCTATCCACGCGCGACGTTCGGGGAGGAGCCGTGGGCCTCCAAGCTCACGGCCGCGCCCGACGACCTGATCCCGATGTTCCGGCGGGAGGACATCCACGTCGTGGTGGTCGGCGGCGAGACGAACGGCTACTGGCGGATCATGGGCTGCAACTACCAGAAGACCGCGTCGGTCGACGACTGGCGCTGACGTCCGGTCGGCCCGTCGGCGGCGGCCGGAGGGGCGGACGATTCTCACGTTGTTCTCATGCCCGTCTCATCTTGGGGAGCGATACCGAATCCAGGAGGTGTGGTCATGAAGGACAAGGTCGTGGCCGGGCTCACCGCCGGCCTCATCGCGGGCCTGGTCTTGGTCGCCCTGATGAGCGTCATGCCGGCCGGTGGGACGGCACGCTCGATGATCGGATTCGGCGCGCTCGTGGGGCACCTACCCGGCGGGCGCGCCGGCTGGCTCGTCTACCTGCTCTACGGGGTGCTGACCGGCGCGATGTTCGGCTGGCTCCTCCACGCCCGACGGCTCGCCAGCGCCGGCGCGGTCGCCGGGGGCGTGGCGTACGGAATCGGCTGGTGGATCATCACGGGGCTGATCGTCATTCCCGCGACGCTCGGCACCTGGCCATTCTCGCCGTACGCCGTCGATCGCGTGCGACCGGTGATCTTCCCGCTGCTGCTCGGACACGCCGTGTACGGCGCCGTTCTCGGCCTGGTCTGGAGCCGGATCACGAATCGACCGTCGAGCCGCCGCCGCCCGGAGGCGACACCGCTGACCGGCCGCCGGGCGGCGTGACGGCGTCGGGGCTCACGCTCCGCGCTCTCGCCTAGCCGTGGAAGTGGGGCCCGGGCTCGGTCGTCGGAGAGGCGCCGATCGCGTCATCGGGGCCCGCCGGCTCGATGCTGTTGATGACCGACCGGGCTCCGTCGTTCGTGAAGTCGACCCGTACCATCTGACCCTCGGCGATGTGCGAGAGCATCGCGGGATCGGGCGCGCGAAGCTCGGTGCCGTTGGCCAGCACGACCAGGCTCTGTGCGCGGTTGATGTAACGGATGGTGCCGACCTGCTGGGCGCCGTAGCCGGCGCTGGGCCCGTCGGCCCTCGCGGCGCCGGCGACGAGCGTGAGTCCGAGGGCCAGTCCGAGCGTCAACGTGCTGCGCGTGTCCATGTCTGCGATCTCCGTTTCCGGAGCCAGCGTCGCCGGGTGCGCCCGGTCTCGACAGGCGGCTCACGTGTCCGGTGTACCCGAGCCTCCGGGACCTCGCCGTTAAGAGTTCGACAAGAAGTGTGAACGCGGTCGGCGGCTCAGGCGGTCTGCGACGACCCGGTGAGCGCGGGGGGCCGAAGATCCGCGGCCGGCGCCGGCAGGCCGAGCTCGACCACCAGGCCGCCGTCGGGGGCGTTGGCGGCTGCGAGAGTCCCGCCGTGCAGGCGAATCGTCCGGTGCGCGATCGTGAGGCCGAGCCCGACGCCGCCCGTCGTCCGCTCGCGCGCCTCGCCCACGCGATAGAACGGCTCGAAGATGTATGGCAGCGCGGCCTCGGGGACGCCGGGCCCGTGGTCGCGAACGGTGATGCGCACGCGCGGCGACCCCGCCACGACCTCGCGGCGCAGGGCGATCTCGACAGTGGTGCCCTCGCGCGTGTGGCGGACGGCATTACGCACGACGTTCTCGATGGCGCTGCGCAGCAGCTCGGCGTCGCCGAGCACCCCGGTGTTGCCCGCGTCGGTGACGCGCACGGCCCGGCCGCGGCCGCGCGCCTCGAAGTCGGCGTCGGCGGCGACCTCACGCGCGATGCTCGCCAGCTCGACCGCCTCGCGGGCGGGACCGGTGGTGCCGCTCTCCAGCCGCGCCAGCGTCAGCAGCTGGCCGATCAGCGTGTTGAGCCGCTCGGCCTCGCGCTCGATCCGGTCGAGCCCGGCCCGCTCGGGGCCGGCCTCGTGGCGGGCGAGTCCGAGGGCGACGTAGAGGCGGGCCAGGGGCGAGCGCAGCTCGTGCGAGATGTCGCGCAGCAGCCGCCGCTCCGCCGTCACCAGGGCGTCGAGCCGCTCGGCCATCCGGTCGAAGTCCTGGGCGAGCCCGGCGAACTCGTCGCGGCGACGGCCCATGGCCGGCCCCACTCGCACGGCGAGATTGCCGCGGGCCAGCTCACGGGTGGCCGCTTGCAGCGTGGCCAGCGGCCGGGCGACGTGGCGGGCCAGGCCATAGCAGGCGACCGCCGCCGTGCCCAGGACGGCCACGAGCCGCAGCACCTGGGCCGACGGCGCGTCGCGTAGCAGCCGCATCAGGCCGACCGGCAGCGACGCCACCAGGACGTACCGGCGCCCGCCGTCCACGCCGACCGCGCGGGCCTTCAGGGCCGTCTGGCCTTCGGCTTCCATTTCGGTCTGTCCGCTGTCCAGCGCCCGGGCCGCCAGGGCGGTCGCCTTGGCGGGGATCGGACGACCGGCGATCGCCTGGCCGGCGGCGTCGAGCAGGACGGCGTGGATCCCCGTCGCGCGCTCGAAGTCGTCGAGGAACCGGCGGACGCCTGGCGGCCCCTCGCGGTCGAGGACCGCCACCGCTTCGCGCGCCCGACTGCTCAGCGCGTTGTCGCTGAAGCGGTGCACGCGGACCTCGACCGGGGTCGAGGTGGCGGTGATCGCGAGCTCGAGGGCGACGGCGACCAGGACCAGCGATGCCCAGAACCACAGCAGGATCTTGAGGAAGACGCCGCGGACCCTCACGCCGGCGCCGCCGCCCCCGCGCGCCGGTAGAGATAGCCCACCGCCCGCAGCGCGATGATGCGCTCGCCGCCGTCCGCCCGCAGGCCCAGCTTCTTGCGGATCCGACTCACGTGCACGTCGATGCTGCGATCGAAGGGCAGCAGGTCCCGTCCCAGCGCGCCGCGGGCCAGGTCGTCGCGACGGACGACCGAGCCGGCGGCCCGCAGGAGCAGCTCCAGCAACGCGAACTCCACGGCGGTCAGCTCGACCGCCGCGCCCGCCCGCTGGACCGCGTGAGTGCCGAAATCCATGACCACGTCGTCGACGACCAGGCGCTCGGGCGCGCGCCCGCCGGGGCCGCGGCCGGGGGGCTCGACGCGGCGCAGGATTGCGCGGATGCGAGCGACCAGCTCGCGCGGGTTGAACGGCTTGGACAGGTAGTCGTCGGCGCCCAGCTCGAGCCCGACGATGCGGTCGACGTCGTCGCCGCGCGCGGTGAGCATCAGCACGGGAACACGCGAGAGCGCGCGGATCGAGCGGAGGAGATCGAACCCGTTGACGCCCGGCAACATGACGTCGAGCACGGTGAGCTGGTAGTCACCGGAGAGCGCGCGGTTGACGCCGCGGGTTCCGTCCCCCTCGGCGTCGAGTACGAACCCTTCGCGGGCCAGGTACTCCCCGACCAGCTCCGCCAGCTCTTCGTCGTCGTCGACGAGCAGCACGCGGGGCGGCGGAGCCTGGACGTTCGGCGCGGCCATCGAATCCATTCAACACCCGAACGGGCTGATTCGCCCGCGGGCCATGGTTAAGAAGTGTTGCGCGATTCCAGGAAGTGGTTCAGCGACTCCGCCGTTTGCCCGGGAGCCTCCTCCGGAAAGAAGTGACCGGCGCTGACCGGATGGCCTTGAACCCGATCGCCCCACGCTCGCCAGAGCGCAAGTGGTCCCCCCGCCTGGACGTACCAGGTATCGAGGGCTCCTCCGGCGC
The DNA here is from genome assembly GCA_046725675.1 of Candidatus Methylomirabilota bacterium. GTDB lineage: Bacteria > Methylomirabilota > Methylomirabilia > Rokubacteriales > CSP1-6 > AR5. Next base: position 3,304 of record JBKOZA010000390.1, on the reverse strand, counting down.
TCCAGAGCACGAGAAGCGGACACGCGATGCGCCGGCCGTTCTCGCGATCCGCCCGGTCGTGCGCGCGGTCGAGGGTCGCGGCGGCTCGATACTCCTCACAGATCGCATGGATGTGGGCGGGATCGCGTAGAGCCTCGACGTAGGCCGCCCGCACCTGGGGCGGGAACACAGCCGGGGAAGAGCCCCACCCGCCCAGCGCATCGTCGACGATCACTTCGGGCACCGCGGCCAAGATGCGCTCGGGGAGAGGTTCCGGCTGAGCAAGAAGCACCCAGGGCCAGTAGGCCAGCGCGAACCTCGCGTCGGCTCGGTCCCAGACGATCTCGGTCGGCAGGATGTCGAGGACGGCGAGTCGATCGACACGGCTCGGATGATCGAGGGCCAGACGATAGGCGACGCGGCCGCCACGATCGTGCCCGGCGACCGAGAAGCGCGGAAACCCCAGCTGCGCCATGAGGCTCACCATGTCGCGCGCCATGGCCCGCTTCGCGTAGGGCGCGTGGTCAGGGGTGGAGACCGGGCAACCGCTGCGCCCGTAACCGCGCAGGTCGGCGCAGACGACCGTGAAGCTGCGGGCCAGCAGCGGCGCGACGCTGCGCCACATCAGGTGCGTCTGGGGAAAGCCGTGCAACAGGAGAATCGGCGGCCCCGCCCCGGACCAGCGCACGAAGATGCTGGTCTCGCCCGTCTCGATCTCGGCAGTCTGGAAGTCGTCCATCATTCCGGGCCCCGCTCCCTTCCGTGACAGGGGCCACGATATCCAACCGCGTTCCGTCTCGCCATGCGCTCGCCGAGCGTGTGGTCTTCGCGCCGATGTGGGAGAATGCGCCCATCAAGGAGAGACGATGAACTACTCGAGGATCTCCGCCGACTGTCACATCGACCTGCCGATGCTCGCCCCCGACTTCTTCACCGCCAACGCGTCAGCGGGATTGAAAGATAGGATGCCGTACGTCACCGACGGTCCCGATGGCCCCTACTGGACCTGCAAGAACGGCGGATCGTTCGGGCTCCTGAGCGGTGTCGGGCCGGCGGGCCAGAAGTTCGTGCCGGGGCAGAACTACCGCGTGGACGTCATGGCGACGACGGGCCTCTACGAGGACGGCCAGCGGGGCATCCGTCGTCCCACCGATCCGGTCCTCCGCCTGAAGGACATGGACCGCGACGGCGTCGACGCCGAGGTGATCTTCGGCATCCTGGGAGCGGCGACCCGGCTGAACGATCCCGTGGCGGCCAACGAGATGTTCCGCATCTACAACGACTGGCTCGTTGGTTTCTGCCAGCACGCGCCCGACCGTTACATCGGTCTGGCCTGCCTGCCGTACGGCGACATCGACGCCGCGGTGAAGGAGATCCACCGCGTGGCCAAGCTCGGGCTGCGCGGCGTGGAGCTCTCCTGCTCCTGGGACATGGATCCGATGTGGCATCCGGCCTGGGAGCCGCTCTGGAAGGCGATCCACGAGGTCGAGCTGCCCCTGCACTTCCACACGTTTCCCGCGGTGCCGCCCGGCCTGCTGGACAAGCAGTCGGGTCGGACGCGGCGGGCGGCGTTCTTCACCGTCGTCTCCGGATTCCAGATGAACCTCGTCAACATCCTGGCCGGGGTCATCGGCGCCGCCGTGCTCGAGCGCTATCCCAACGTGCGCATCTCGTTCGGCGAGAGCGGCATCGGCTGGATCCCCTACGCGCTGGACCGCATGGACTTCGAGTGGGAGGACCGCTTCCGCGACCTGGGCCTGACGATGAAGCCGAGCGACTACTGGCGCCGCCAGTGCAAGGGCACGTTCCAGTTCGACCGCATCGGCACCAAGCTGATCGAAGACATGGGCGTGGAAACGCTCATGTGGGGGTCCGACTATCCACACGCCGACGGCGTGTGGCCGGAGTCTTCCAAGTACATCGCCGAGCAGTTCGGTCACCTGCCGGCCGACGTCACCCGCAAGATCACCTGCGAGAACGCCGGGCGCTTCTACGGCCTGATTCGATAGACGGGGTCAGTCGGCGAGATCGGCGAACAACGGGGTGCTGAGGTAGCGCTCGCCGAACGACGGGATGATGACCACGATGAGCCGGCCGGCGCTCTCCGGCCGGCGGGCGACCTCCACCGCCGCCCAGATGGCCGCGCCCGACGAGATGCCGACCAGCAGACCTTCCTCCTTCGCCGAGCGGCGCGCCATCGCGAACGCGTCGTCGTTCTTCACGCGGACGATCTCGTCGTAGATCTTCGTGTTCAGCACGTCGGGCACGAAGCCGGCGCCGATGCCCTGGATGGGATGGGGGCCGCGCTGGCCGCCCGACAGGACGGCCGAGGCGTCGGGCTCGACCGCCACGCACCGGAACGACGGCTTGCGGGCCTTGATGACCTCGCCGACGCCGGTGATGGTGCCGCCGGTGCCGACGCCGGCGACCAGGATGTCGGCCTTGCCGTCGGTGTCGCGCCAGATCTCCTCGGCGGTGGTCCGGCGGTGGATCTCGGGGTTGGCCGGGTTCTGGAACTGCTGGGGAATGAAATAGCGCGGGTCGCTGGCGGCCAGCTCCTCGGCCTTCTTGATACACCCCGGCATCCCCTCGCTGCCCGGCGTGAGGATCAGCTCGGCGCCGTAGGCGCGCAAGAGCATGCGGCGCTCCTTGCTCATCGTGTCCGGCATGATCAGCGCGCACCGGTAGCCCCGGGCGGCGCACACGAAGGCCAGGCCGATGCCGGTGTTGCCGCTGGTCGGCTCCAGCACGATCGTATCTTTCGTGATCTTGCCCGCCCGCTCGGCGGCGTCGATCATGGACACGCCGATGCGGTCCTTCACGCTGTGGGCGGGGCTGTAGAACTCGAGCTTGGCGACGACGTCGGCCCGGGCGCCGGCCGTCACGCGGCGCAGCCGCACGAGTGGCGTGTTGCCGACGAGCTGGGTGACGTCGTCCGCGATCCGCATGCCCTGAGCCTCCCGTCGACGGGTTCTGTCGTATAGTACCAGCCGCCATGACCCCTTCTGCCCCGTCCCCCAGGTTCGTGACGCTGCCCGAGATCCGCCGCGCCGCCTTCGAGAAGCTGCCGCGCGACCACTGGAACTTCGGCGACGGCGCCGCCGAGACGGAGTCGACCAAGCGCCGCAACCGCCGCCACCTCGACCGGCTGGTCATCCAGCAGAACGTCCTCGTCGACGTGCACTCGATCGACCTGCGCACCACGCTCCTCGGCGTGCCGCTGTCGTGGCCGGTCTCGGTGGCGCCGATGGGCGGCCTCGTGCTCTTCCATCCCGAGGGCGACGTCGAGATGGCCCGGGGCGCCGGCCGCGGCGACACGCTGCAG
>JBKOZA010000389.1:0-1528 GCA_046725675.1 Candidatus Methylomirabilota bacterium | reverse complement strand
CCGTAGCCACCGAGGAAGGCCAGCACCGCCGGGGTGACGCCGCCCGGGATGGGCTGGCCCTCCCGGACCAGCAGCCACTGCAGGCTGACGCCGCTGAGCATCCCCAGGAAGATGCGCACCATGAACTCACCGGTGCGGCGGGCGTCGAAGCTCCGGTCGACCATCTCGGCGTAGACGGTGCGCAGGACGAACGCGCAGGTGCCGAGGGCGCCGTAGAGCACCGGCAACCCCAGGACCGCCATGATCGTCGCGACCGGGGTGATGACGTTGCGGAGCTCGTTCCAGTTGACGAACGGCAGGATGCGCTCGAGCGTCTCGTAGCCGGCCTGGATGCGCCGCGACAGGCCGGCCTCACGGTCGTCCAGGAGCTGCACCCGCACGTCCAGCTCCTCCCGCTGCCGGACGAGGGAGCCTCGCAGGGCGTCGGACGTCCCCTGCCGCTCACGGTCGATCAGAGCGATCTGCTCGACGAGCCGCTTCTGGGCCGCCCGAGCGGTGCGGAGCTCCTCCAGCACCCGGCCGTGCTCGGCCTGATCGGTGACGACCGAGTTGATGAACGTGCGTGTCCACTCGGCGCCGCCGATGATGATGATCAGGATCAACGCCAGGGTTCCGAAGCGATAAGCCACGCGCTGGGCCTCGGAGATCGGCTCGCGGGAGAACGCACGCCAGAGCCACGGGCGCCGGACCGTTCGGCTGGTGGCCCGCACCGTGGCCGCCGTGGTGGGCCGGACCATCGCGGCCAGCTTCGCGTAGGCCTCGAGAAACTTGGTTTCCTCGTCGTCGGTCACCGGGCGGCCGGTGGTCGTCGCGCGGTACGTCCGGACGATCGGCTCGCGGATCGTGACGGCGATGTCGCGACCGGTGGTGACGGCGTAGTAGAGCAGTGAGTGGGCGTCCTCGGCGCCGTCGGTCAGGCGCGAGGCTGCGTCCGCCGTCGCCGGCGCCTCGTCCTCGGGGCTCAGCGCCGCACCTCGATCCGGAACCAGCACTTGCCGTCGGGGCGCGTACACAGCCGCTCGGTGTCGAAGCGCACCTCCGTCTCCCAGCGGCCCTGACGGAGCTCGTTCGGCCGCCGGGTGATGAACGCGGAGGGCCGATCCTGCTGCAGGGTGATCGGCTGCGGATCGCCCTCGAGCGTCGGGCCGCTGCCGGGATCGAACAGCCACCGGACCTCCAGGGCCAGCGCGTTGTTCACCGCCAGCTGGCTCCAGCACTCCGGGCCGCAGTTGAGCCGGAACCAGAAGCGGAGCGTGTCGGGCCCGAGGCGGAAGAGCGTGAGGCGTGGACTGGGCGGCTCGGGGATCGCCTGGCTGGCGAACGCAAAGTCGGCCACGCTGACGAGCGGCTCGGCCTCGATCCGGATCTGGCGGGTCGTCAGCCCGGCGTTGCACCGGCAGGACGCGCTCACCTTGCCGTCGCAGCAGCGCGCGCGGCCGCTATCGCAGCCGCAGACGCCCTTGTTGTAGTGGCAGCAGCCCGTGGTGGCCTGCGCCGAGGCGGCGGGGACGAGGCAGCCGGCGTCGTT
>JBKOZA010000388.1:0-2288 GCA_046725675.1 Candidatus Methylomirabilota bacterium | reverse complement strand
CCAGAGGTTCCGCGCCGCCTACGAGAAGGCCTACCAGCGGCTGCCCGGCTTCTACGGGGAGAATTGCTACACGGGCGCCCGCATCCTCGCCGACGCGGTCAAGGCCGTCGGCGGCAAGGTCGAGGACCGGGCGGCGCTGATGACGGCGCTGCGGGCGGTCAAGGTGGGCGACGCGCCACGAGGCCCGGTCGAGATGGACGCCTACGGCAACCCGACCCAGAACATCTACATCCGCAAGGTCGAGCGCGTCGGCGGCAAGCTGCAGAACACGGTGATCCACACCTATCCGCACGTCGGCCAGTTCTGGAAGTACACCGCGGACGAGTTCCTGAAGCAGCCGGTGTACTCGCGGGACTTCCCGCCCTGCAAGCACTGCTGAGGCCCCTGCCATGACGACGACGAAGATCATCTCCGCCGATTCGCACGTCACCGAGCCGCCGGGCACCTACCTCGATCGGATCGACCGCCGGTTCCGCGACCGGGCGCCGCGCGTCGTGCGCGACGCCACCCGCGGCGACCTCTTCGTGATCGAGGGCCTGGAGCGCCCCATCCCGATGGGCCTGGTCGCCGCGGCCGGCAAGCGGGCCGAGGAGCTGACGATGTTCAACGCCCGCTTCGAGGACATGCACCGGGGCGGGTGGGATCCCGAAGCGCGCCTGGGCGACCAGGACCGCGACGGTGTGAGCGCGGAGATCCTCTATCCGACCGTCGGCATGATGCTGTGCAACCATCCCGACTTCGAGTACAAGCAGGCCTGCTTCGATGCCTACAACCTGTGGATCGCCGAGTACTGCGCCGTTCATCCGGACCGGCTGCTCGGCGTCGGGCAGACGGCCATGCGGTCGGTCGACAGCGGCATCGCCGACCTCCAGCAGATCAAGCGACTCGGCCTGCGCGGCGTGATGATGCCGGGCAACCCCGCCGTCGCGGATTACGACGACCCGATGTACGACCCGTTCTACCAGGCGGCGATCGACCTCGGCTTTCCCCTCAGCTTTCACATCCTGACCAGCGGCGAGGACCAGGCGCGGACGCGGGGACCGAAGCTCAACGCGTTCATGCGCATCATCCGCGGGTGCCAGGACATCATCGGCACCTTCGTCCTCGGCGGCGTCTTCGAGCGCCACCCCCGGCTCAAGGTGGTCTGCGTCGAGGCCGACGCCGGCTGGGCGCCGCACTTCATGTACCGCATGGACCACGCCTTCAACCGGCACCGCTACTGGCTGCCGGCCGGGACCCTGCACCGCCAGCCGAGCGAGTACTTCCGCGAGAACGTCTACCTGACGTTCCAGGACGACTGGTCGGCCTTCCAGGTGAAGGACCTGTGCAACATCCGCCGCCTGCTGTGGGCCAACGACTTCCCCCACAGCGACTCGACGTGGCCGAACTCGCGGGCGATGCTCGCGCAGCACACGGCCCACCTCAGCGAGGCCGAGCGCCGGCTGGTCCTGCACGACAACGTCGCCGAGCTGTTCGGGCTGAGCGAGACCTAGCCCTTCGGGAAGTCGTACAGCGTCGCCGGGTTCTCCACCAGGATGCGGTGGCGCGTCTTCTCGTCCGGCACCCAGTCGGTGAGGAGATCGAACAGCACGGCGTCGTCCGGGACCTGCTTGCTCTGCTCGGTCGGGTGCGGCCAGTCGCTGCCCCACACGCAGCGCTCGGGCATGGCCTTGGCGTACGCGCGCGCGACGGCGCTCGAATCCGCGTAGGTCGGCGGCCCCACCTTGGTGTCGGCGTAGGCGCCGGACAACTTCATCCACGTGCGACCCTTGTCCATCAGCGCGCGCACCTTGGCGTAGAGCGGATGGTTGACGCCCTCCGGCTGGGGGATGTGGGCGAGGTGGTCGAACACGATGGGTGACGGGATCCGCTCGAGGATCGGCATGATCTCCATGATCCTGGCGGCCGGCGCGTTGATCTGGATGTGCCAGCCGAGGTCGGTGATGCGCTTGGACAGCGGCTCCATCATCTCCGGCGTCGTCGCGCCGCCCGTGGCGAGGTTGAAGCGGATGCCGCGGACGCCGAGCGCGTGCATGCGCTTGAGCTCCTCGGTCGCCACGCCGTCGTTGACGACCGCGACCATGCGAGCGGTCGGCCCGAACGCCGCCAGCGCGTCGAGGTGACAGCGGTTGTCGATCCCGTAGGTGGAGGGCTGCACCAGGACGTTGCGCGTCGTCCCGATCCGCTTCTGCAGCGCGCGATAGTCGTCCACCAGCGCGTCGGCCGGTCGCAGCGTGGCCTTGGGGTCGACCGGATACTTCGCGTCGTAGACATGATGATGACAATCG
>JBKOZA010000387.1:0-1786 GCA_046725675.1 Candidatus Methylomirabilota bacterium | reverse complement strand
GCCAGCGCGGCTCCCACGAACATGCCGAGCCAGGGTGTGAGCCCGTACTCGCTGGACAGGAGCGCCGCCGTGTAGGCGCCGACGCCGACGAAGGCGGCGTGGCCGGCCGAGAGCTGGCCCGTGTAGCCGCCGACGATGTTCCAGGCCTGGCCGAGGAAGCCGTAGAACAGGATCAGGATGAAGATGGTCAGCGCGTAGGAGCTCAGCACCGCCGGCAGCGCCAGCAGCACGACGATCGCCAGCGCGCCCAGCCACCTCACTGCGCGCGCTTGCCGAACAGCCCCGCCGGCCGGAAGAGCAGGATGACGATCAGCAGCGAGAAGCTGAACAGCTCCTTGAGCGAGGGCTTGAGGAATACCGCGCCCAGCGATTCCGCGATCGACACCAGCAGGCCGCCGATGAAGGCGCCGAGCAGGCTGCCCATGCCGCCGATGATGACGATGTTGAACGAGGTCACCGACAGCGACAGGCCGGTGGGCGGCTGGAACGGCAGGATCGGCGAGACCAGGGCGCCGGCGGCCCCGACGCAGGCGGCGCCGATCCCGAACGCGGTGGCGTAGACCTTTCGCACGTCGACGCCGATCACGAGCGCGCCGTCGTGGTTGTCGGCGGAGGCCCGGATCAGGCGGCCCAGCTCGGTACGGAACAGGAACAGGTAGAGGGCGAGGGTGAGGACCGCGGCCACCAGGAACGTCACCAGCCGCGCCACGTCGACGTAGAGCGGACCCAGCTCGCGGGTGGCGGCGGCCAGCGACGAGCGCACCCGGGCCGGCTCAGGACCGAACGCCAGCAGCGCCGTGTTCTCGAGCACGAGGGCGACCCCCAGCATCAGGAGGATCTGCATCTCGTGGGGCGCCTCCACGATGCGATCGACGAGACCGCGCTGCATCGCCACCCCCAGCGCGAACAGCGCCGCCGCGCAGACGACGAACGAGACGTAGGGGTCCAGACCCAGGCGGGTGGCGAGGACGAGGGCGAGGTACATCCCCCACACCATCATGTCGCCGTGCGCGAAGTTCACCACGCGCATCACGCCGAAGATCAGCGTGAGCCCGACGGCCATGAGACTGTAGACGCCGCCGAACAGCAGGCCGTTGAGCAGGCCCTGGGCGACGAGGACGGGGTCGATCGTTCAGGCCTTCGGCCGCGGGAACACGAACTTCTCCACCGCGGCCTCTCTCGGCCACACTGCCACCGGCTTCTGCTTGAGGATCTGGATCATGGTGGGGATCGCGTTGGGGTTGTCGCCCACCTCGTTGAACACGACGGGACCCCCGTACTGCATGAGCCCGCTGGCGTAGCTGGTGGCCCGCAGCGCCTCCACGATGGCGTCAGGATCGTCGAGCCGGGCGGCCCGCTCGAGCGTGTCGGCGATCACGAAGACGGCGTCGTAGGAGTAGCCCGAGTTCGTGTCGAACGTCTTGCCGCTGGAGCGCTTCCTGTACTCGTCGGCCACGGCGACCGTCCGGGGGTTCTTGAAGTTCGCCCACGGCACGCTCGTCAGCACGTATTCCAAGTCTTCCTTGAGCGCGGCGAGCTGCCCGGCCTCGTAGAGCCCGGGGCCGCCGGGGCCGACGATGCCGAGCGAGTCCACCCGCTGCTTGCGGATCTCGGGCAGCAGCAGCAGCGCCGAGGCCGGCCGGGTGATCGGCGCGATCACGTCGGGCTTGAGCGACTTCAGCTTGGAGACCTCCGTCGAGAGATCCGACGGCGGCTCCGGCCACGCGATGACGTCGTCCTCCAGCACCTGCCAGGCCGGCTTGGCCGCCTTGTAGGCCGCCAGGAA
>JBKOZA010000386.1:0-4838 GCA_046725675.1 Candidatus Methylomirabilota bacterium | reverse complement strand
CGTGCTGTCGATCCACACGCCCTTCTTCGGTCATCACCTGGACGGCGCCACCGGCCTGGCGCTCGCGCGCGAGGTCAACGACGAGATCGCCGGCCTGACGCGCCAGCATCCCCGGCGCTTCGCCGGCCTCGCCACCCTGCCCGTGCAGGACGTCAAGGCGGCGATCGGCGAGCTGGAGCGCGCCGTGACGGTCCTCGGCCTCAAGGGCGCCGAGCTCGACACGCACGTGAACGGCGAGCAGTGGGACGACCCGAAATTCCTGCCGTTCTTCAAGGCGGCGGAGGCGATGGGAGCGGTGCTGTTCTTCCATCCGCAGCCGGACCACAACTTCCTGATGCAGCGCACGCCGCGCGACCGCCTGTTCAACAGCCTGGGCGTGATCCTCGACGACGCGATCCTGGTGGCCATCCTCATCTCGGGAGGTGTGCTGGAGGCCTGCCCGGATCTGCGCGTGTGCGTCGCCCACGGCGGTGGCCCCGCCTGCTTCGCGATGGGACGCCTCGACCGCGGCTGGCACAGCCGTCCGGACGTGCGCCGCATCCCGCAGCCTCCCAGCGCGTACCAGCGCCGGCTGTACTACGACACCGTCACCGGCAGCGAGGAGGCGCTACGATTCCTGCTCGACCAGGTGGGATCCGACCGCGTGGTGCTCGGCAGCGACTGGCCGTTCGTGGCGTGGCACCCCTCGCCCGTCGCCTGGGTGCAGGGGCTGGGCAGCCTCACGCCGGAGGAGAAGGAGCGGATCCTCTGGCGAAATCTGGAAGCGCTGCTCGGCCTGGCGCCGGACGGAACGCCGGCATCACCTCGCGCGCAAAGCGCGTGAGCTGCTCGAGCATCAGCTCGCGGGGTGTTCCCAGCGCCCACGCGATCATCACGTGCTCGAGGCCGGGGTAGCGCGCCTCCACTTCCTTGAGGTAGGCGACGATGTCGCCGGGGGGCCCGCACAGCCAGCTCCGGTTGCGCACGCCGTTGTCGAGCGTGGCCCCGGTCGGCGACTGGGCCTGGCGCGCCGCCACCGCCTTCACGTGCTCCTCGCTGTAGCGCAGCATGCCGAGCGGTGCCATGAACTTCGCGTGCTCCTCGAAGTAGGGACGCGCGCGGTCCATGGCGCCCTCCACCGTGTCGTCCAGGCACATCCGGAAGCCCAGGATCAGGTCCTGCCCGAGGGCCAGCGCGCGGCCATGTCGGCGCGCGGCCTCCTGGTAGTCCCGGAACCAGCGATCGACGAACTGCTCGGCGGTGGCGGAGACGACGCCCTTGATGCCGTGCCGCGCCATGAAGTCCAGGCTCCGCGCGCTGCCGCTCACGATCGGCTGCCACACCTCGACCGGCCGGCGCCGGGGACGCGGCACCAGCGTGATCTCGGCGAGGCGGTAGCCGCGGTAGGGGACGTCGGGCGGGATCGTGTAGTGCTTGCCACGGTGCCCGAACGACTCCTGGTCGAATGCCTTCAGGATGACCTCCACCTGCTCCTCGAACAGCTCGCGGTTGGCCTCGGCGTCCAGCATCGGGTTGCCGAACGTCTCGACCTCGCGCGAGTGATAGCCACGGCCGACCCCGAAGACCACCCGCCCGCCGGTCAGGATGTCCGCCGTCGCGAAGTCCTCGGCCAGCCGCAGCGGGTGCCAGGTGGGGACGATGTTGAAGGCGCAGCCGATCCTGACGCGCTCGGTGCGATGAGCCAGATCGACGGCGAGCAGCGGGATGTTCGGAATGCACTCGTAGCCTTCGTGCTGGAAGTGGTGCTCGGCCAGCCACAGGGTCTCGTAGCCCAGCCGGTCGGTGGCCCGGGCCAGCGCGGCTGCCGTGTCGAACACCTCGCTCAGTCGCCCGTTGGGATAGCGCCGGTCGTCAGCCGGCGTGCCGGCCAGCCCACACCGCTCCAGCTCGATGTGTCCGACGTACAGCGTCGAGAATCGGCTGATCACGGCGCCTCCCGGCACGAGCGCGCGAGCGTCATCGGGCCGGCAGGCGGTCGCCGTCGGGTGGGGCCGGGACCTCGAACGCGTTCACCACGCCGGACAGGAGCGCGAAGTAGTTCGCCGCCGCCGTCAGCTCGACGAGCCACTGGGCGTCGTGCCGCTTGAGGAGCGCGTCGAACGCCGCCTGGTCCACGCGATTGGTGCGCATGAGCTGCCGGGTGTACGTCACGATCTCCCGCTCCTCCGGCGGCAGCGCGGCCGGATCGCCCTTGGCGCGGATGAGATCGATCGTCTCCTCGCGGACGCCGGCCCGGCGCGCCGCCCCCACCTGCGCGGCCCACACGTAGGCCGCCTCGCGCTCGCGCACGGCGGTGAGGATGGCCAGCGAGCGCAGCCGTCCCTCCACCGTGCTCTCGTCGCGGAAGAACTTCACCAGGCCCAACACGCGCTCGGCCAGCCGCGGGCTGTGGAGCAGCATGCTGAACGGTCCCCGGACGTTGCCGAAGACCTCGACGACGGCATCGACGACTCGGTGGTGCTCGGCCGGCACGTCGGCCTTGCCGGTGACGGGGGCGATCCTGGCCATGGTGGGCTCCTCCTCCAGGGTTGACGGCCAGCGCAGTATGCCGCATGCCACGGGGTGGTGCATGGGGTTGCCTGCCAGCACCCGCCAGGCGGACTTATACTCACGTGTCCCAGCCGCCGGCGACTGAGACCCTGGAGGACACGATGACCCACGCGCGCCGCACCAGCATCAGCCGTCGCCGCTTCCTCGCGCTCTCGGCCTCGGCCGCCGCCGTCGCGGCGGCGCCGGCCGTCGCGCAGACCCGAAGCGGTGGCACCTTCACCTCGGCAAAGACGACGGAGGCGCCCAGCCTCGATCCCATCCTCGAGCAGGCGCTCTCGCGCCAGCGGCTCGACCCGCTGTTCTACAACCGGGTCGTCGAGTGGGGTCACGACGGCAAGCTCGAGCCGGCCCTGGCCGAGTCGTGGACGACGAGCGGGGACGGGCGGACGTGGACCTTCAAGCTGCGCCGGGGCGTGAAGTTCCACAACGGGCGCGAGCTCACGAGCGACGACGTCAAGTTCACCTACGAGCGCATCCTCGACCCCAAGGTCGGCTCGGGCGGGCGCGGATACCTGAGCGCCATCGATCACATCGACACCCTGGACCCGCTCACCGTGCGCATCGTCACCAAGCAGCCGAGCGCCTCCCTGCTGGCCGGGATGGCGGGCGGGTGGTCGGCCATCGTCCCCCGGGAGGTCGTCGAGAAGGGCGATCTGCGCCGGACGGCCGTGGGAACCGGGCCGTTCGTCCTCCAGGAATGGATGCCGCAGAGCCACCTCAAGGCCCGGCGCAACCCGGACTACTGGGACAAGGGCAAGCCCGCCGTCGACGCCATCGAGATCAAGGTGATCCCCGACGAGGCGAACATCATCGCCCAGCTCCGGACCGGCAACATCCACCACGCGCTGCTGGAAGACAACAAGAACTACCTGCTCGTGAAGGACGACAAGCGGCTGCGCGCGCGGCGGGCGCCGCGGCTGGGCTTCGACATGGTGAACATCAACCACGGCCGCAAGCCGTACACCGACGTCCGGGTGCGCCAGGCGCTGAGCCTCGCCGTCGATCGCGCCGAGGTGCTGCAGGCGGCCGCCGCCGGCCTCGGCTCGGTCACCGGCCCGCTGACGCCGGCCATGCGGCCGTGGGCGCTGCCGGCCGACGCGTTCAAGGAGTGGTACACGCCGAACCTCGAGCGCGCCCGCAAGCTGCTGGCCGAGGCCGGGTTTCCCGGCGGCTTCAAGACGACGCTCAAGGTGATCCCGACCTTCCCGACGATGGTGGCCGGGGCCCAGGTGATCGCCGCCCAGCTCAAGAAGATCGGCGTGGACGCGCAGATCGTCCAGGAGGAGTACGGCGTCTGGATCAAGGCCATCATCAAGCCGAACTTCGACTTCGACCTCACGATGAACGCCACCACCGGCGATGCCGACCCCGACTCGCTGCTCTACCGGCGCTTCCACTCGTCGGAGAAGCAGTGGAACAACGACGGCGACCCCGACGTCGACGTGCTGCTGGACCAGGGGCGGGCCGCGCTGGATCCGGCCAAGCGCAAGGACATCTACGACCGGGCCCAGCGGCTCATGGTCGAGAAGGCCATCCAGATCTGGACGTTCGCGCCCGACATGATCGACGTCACCCAGGCCGGCGTCCAGTACCAGCAGCACTTCACGACGAACTACTACGGGTTCCGCACGGTCTCGTTCGACAAGTAGGCGACCGCGGCGAGCGAGCGCGTCGGCGTGAGACGCTACGTGCTCCTGCGGACGGTGTCCATCGTGCCGGCGCTGCTCGGCGTGAGCGTCGCCGTGTTCCTGCTCGTCCGCCTCATCCCCGGCACCGTCGTCGACCAGATGGTGGGGACGGAGGGCTCCTACAGCGAGGAGTCCATGCGCGCGCTGCGCGCGTTCTTCGGTCTCGACGCGCCCATGCACGTGCAGTACGCCCGGTGGCTGGGCGGCGTGCTGCGCGGCGACCTCGGCACGAGCTGGCGGACCGGCCTGCCGGTCACGCAGATGATCCTCGGCCGACTCGAGGTCACGGCCGAGCTCGCCCTGGCCGCGATGCTCGTCGCCCTCGCGGTCGGCGTCCCCCTCGGCGTGCTGTCGGCCCGGCGCGAGAACACCACGCTCGATCACCTGGTCCGGCTGGCCAGCCTGTTCAGCCTCTCGGTGCCGGTCTTCTGGCAGGCCAGCATGCTGATCCTGGCGGTCTCGCTGTGGCTCGACTGGGCGCCGGCCGTCGACTTCGTCAGCCTGGCCCGGGATCCGCTCAGGAACCTGGCCATCATGGCGCTGCCCGGCCTGGCTCTCGGCACCGCGGTGGCGGCGGTGTTCATGCGCATGACGCGCTCG
>JBKOZA010000385.1:0-9016 GCA_046725675.1 Candidatus Methylomirabilota bacterium | reverse complement strand
ACCCCCGAGGAGATGTGCTGGAGGGTGGCCCAGTCCATCGCGGCGGGGGAGGCCTGCTACGGCCGGAGCGCGGCCGCGGTGCGCGAGGTGGCGGCGGCCTTCTACGACATCATGGTGGACGCCTACTTCGTGCCGAACTCGCCCACGCTGATGAACGCGGGCAAGGGCAACGGCCTGCAGTACTCGGCGTGCTACGTCCTGCCGGTCGGGGACTCGATGGAGGAGATCTTCGACTCCGTCAAGGCCGCCGCCATCATTCACAAGTCTGGCGGAGGCACGGGCTTCGCGTTCTCGCGGCTCCGTCCCAAGGACGACCTGGTGGCTTCCACCGGCGGCCGCGCGTCCGGGCCGGTGTCGTTCCTGCGCGTGTTCAACAGCGCCACCGAGGCGGTGAAGCAGGGCGGCACTCGCCGGGGCGCCAACATGGGAATCCTGAGAGTCGACCATCCCGACATCCTGGAGTTCATCGACTGCAAGCTCGACGGCGGTATCACGAACTTCAACATCTCGGTCGCGGTCACCGACGCCTTCATGGAAGCGCTGGCCAAGGGCGAGGACTACGACCTCGTCAATCCCCACAACTTCGTGGTGAGTGGCCGTCTGAGCGCGCGGGAGGTGTTCGAGCGGATGGTGCGCGCCGCCTGGCGCACGGGCGACCCCGGCATGGTCTTCATCGACCGGATCAACGCCAGCCCCGCCAACCCCACCCCGGATCTGGGCGTGGTGGAGGCGACAAACCCATGTGGTGAACAGCCGCTTCTGCCGAACGAGGCGTGCAACCTCGGCTCGCTCAACGTCTCGCGCTTCGCGCGGCAGTCCGAGAGCGGCGAGTGGTCGATCGACTGGGACGAGATGGAGCGCGTCATCCGGCTGGCCGTGCGGTTCCTGGACGACGTGATCGAGATGAACCCGTACCCGTTGCCCGAGATCGACCGCACGGTGAAGTCGAATCGCCGCATCGGCCTGGGCATCATGGGCTGGGCCGACCTGCTGTTCCTGACCGGCGTTCCCTACGATAGCCAGCAGGCCATCGACCTGGGCGACCGCCTCATGTCGTTCGTCAAGGAGAAGTCCCACGACCAGTGCGCCAAGCTGGCGGAGGAGCGGGGGCCGTTCCCGAACTGGAACCGCTCGATCTACCGGGACGTGCGGCCGATGCGCAACTCGACGGTGACGACGATCGCGCCGACCGGCACCATCTCGATGATCGCCGGCTGCTCGTCGGGCATCGAGCCGATCTTCGCGCTCGCGTTCCAGCACCGCGTGAAGAACCCTGACGGCGAGCGGGTCCTCACGTTCGTCAACGAGACGTTCGAGCAGATCGCCAAGACTCGTGGCTTCTATTCGGACGCCCTGATGGAGGAGATCGCCAAGCGCGGCGCGCTACACGGCATCCCCGGCGTTCCCGAAGAGGCGGCGCGGGTCTTCAAGACCTCGCACGAGATCGGCTTCGAGTGGCACGTGCGCCATCAGGCGGCCTTCCAGCGCTACACCGACAACGGCGTGAGCAAGACGATCAACCTGCCGAACGACGCCAGCGAGGACGACGTGGCCAGCGCCTACCGCCTGGCCTGGGAGCTGGGCTGCCTGGGCATCACCGTCTTCCGCGACGGGTGCAAGGGCGAGCAGGTGCTCAACGTTGGCGTGAAGGACAAGGCACCCGTCACCACGGCCGCCGGCCCGGCGGTCGTCAAGCCGCGCCCGCACAGCCTGTCGGGGCGGACCTATCGCAGCGAGACGCCGATCGGGACGGCGTTCATCACCGTCAACGAGACCGGCGACGGCGAGCCGTTCGAGGTGTTCGTGCAGGTCGGCAAGGGCGGCTCGGACACGATGGCGGTAGCGGAGGCGCTCGGTCGGCTCATTTCGCTCACGTTGAGGCTCCCTTCGCCCATGTCGCCTCAGCGGCGACTCGAGGAGATCATCAGCCAGCTTTCCCGCATCGGTGGCGCCCAGCCGCTCGGCTTCGGCAAGGGCAAGGTCCTCTCGCTTCCGGACGCCCTGGCCCGCACGCTGGCCGAGCACACGGGCCAGCTCAAGCCGATCTCGGAGGCCTCGGCGATGGCGAGATCGACGGAGCACCGGCGCATCGGTGATCTCTGCAAGGAGTGCGGCCAGGCCACGTTCGTCTACGAGGAGGGGTGCAAGAAGTGCCTCTCCTGCGGGTTCAACGAATGCTAGTCCGATTGTTACGCCGAATCCGGATGTCGCGCGTCGCCCGCCAGCGCGGCCGTCGTCGCGCGCGGCCCCGACGCCGCTAGGAGAGCCATCGACAGGGTAGAATCCACGGGGTGTTCTCCGGTGGCTCCTACGACGACGTCGCACGCTGGCTGCGTGTGTTCCTGACCTCGCACGCCAAGCGCGAGCACCCGCGGGTCGAGGTGGTCCTCGACGAGGACGACTCGCTGCGGGGTCGCGCGTACCGGGCGCGCCTTCGCTTCGCCGGGCGCCTCAGCGACCCGCTGGAGCTGGACTACAAGGATGTCGCCGACCATCGTGGCGCGCTCGACTGGTGTGCGGCGCTCGCCGCTCGTACGCGCGCGCTCGCCCGGAGCCTGGTTGGCGCCGGAAGCGCCGGCGACGCGCGCGCCCGCTAGCCTTCGCCGGCCTTCCTGGCTGGCGGCGGGCGACGTCAACGGCTTCCTGGGTCTCGCGCTCGACAACGTCACCAATCTCGTCATCCTCTCGACGCTGCTGATCGGCGCCTTCGGCTTCCCGGCCGATCTCGTCCTGGGCCGCATGCTCCCCGGCACCGCGCTGGGCGTCCTGGTGGGGGACCTCGCCTACACGGTGATGGCCGTGCGACTGGCGCGCCGCACCGGCCGCGACGACGTGACCGCGATGCCGTTCGGGATCGATACCCCGACGCTGTTCGCGATGGTCTTCGGAGTCCTGGGACCGGTGAAGATCGCCACCGGCGATCCCGAGCTGGCGTGGAAGGTCGGCGTGGCGATCACGATCGCCATCGGCGCCCTCAAGTGTGTCCTGGCCTTCGCCGGCGACTGGGCGCGGCGGGCCGTGCCGCGCGCGGCGCTCCTCGGCTCCATCGCCGGCGTGGCGATCCTCCTGATCGCCTTTCTGCCGATGCTGAAGATCTTGAGCGACCCGCTGGTCGGCCTGGTCGCGCTCGTCGTCCTGCTGCTGGCCCTCGTGGGCGGCGTACGCATGCCGTTCGGGGTACCGGGCGCGTTCGCGGCGGTGATCGCCGGGGCGCTGATCTTCTGGCTCCGCACCGGGCTGGGGGGCAGCGCCGCTCCCGCCCTCAGCGCCCGGCTCGTGCTGGCGATCCCGTGGCCCACGCTGGCGTGGACGACCGCGCTCGGCGACGCGCTGCCGTACCTCTCGATCGCGCTGCCGTTCGCGCTGGTGACGATCGTCGGCGGCATCGACAACACCGAGAGCGCGCTGGCGGCCGGCGACGCCTACCGCACCCGTGACATCCTGCTCGTCGAGGCGGTGGCCACGGTGCTGGCCGGCCTCGGTGGTGGCGTGATCCAGAACACGCCGTACATCGGTCACCCGGCGTACAAGGCGATGGGGGCCCGCGCCGGTTACACCTTGGCGACGGGGCTGGTGATCGGTCTGGGCGCGATGGTGGGGGCGCTCGGCACGCTCGTCGGCGTCCTGCCGGAGGCGGCGGTGGCTCCGATCCTGGTCTTCATCGGGCTCGAGATCACGGCCCAGGCGTTCCTGGCCTCTCCGCCTCGCCACGGCGCCGCGGTCGCGATCACGTTCGTGCCGGTCGCCGCCGCGCTGGTTCATCTCGAGATCGGCAGCGTCCTGGCGGCCCTCCAGCGTCCGGCGGGCGACCTCACGGGGGAGGCCGCGGCCGGCTACCGCGCGCTCCAGATGCTCGGCAACGGCTTCATTCTGACCGCCGTTCTGTGGGGCTCGGCCCTGGTCTTCATCATCGATCGGCGGCCGCTCGCCCTCGCCGCCGTCTTTGTGCTCTGCAGCCTGGCCACACTGATCGGTCTCGTGCACTCGCCGCTGCCCTCCGGCGCGATGTTCTGGCCGTGGTCGGCCGACGCGCCCCTCGCGGTGGCGGCGCCGCTGGCCGGCGCCTACGGCATCCTGGGGGGCCTGGCACTGCTGGCGGCAGCCCGGCCCGGAACGCGCTAGGATCGAAGAGCGGAGGACAGCGCCATGAACATCGCCACAATCCTCGCCACCAAAGGTGACAAGGTCGTCACCGTCCGCGCGGATCAGACCATCCGTGAGGCGCTCGGTGTGCTCGCCCAGCACAACATCGGAGCCCTCGTGGTCGTGGACGGAAGCATGCGACCGATCGGCGTGCTGTCGGAGCGTGACGTCGTGCGAGCCGCCGCGAAGAACGAGGCGGTCTTTCCGCTGCTGGTCAGCCAGCTGATGACCCGCGACCTGGTCCTCGGCGACCCCGGCGACGACCTGGGTGCGGTCGGCCAGACGATGGTCCAGCGGCGCATCCGCCATCTGCCGGTGGTGGTGGCCGGCAAGCTGGTCGGGATCGTGTCGATCGGCGACGTCGTCAAGGCGCAGCGCGACCAGTACCAGGGAGAGGTGGACACGCTGCAGACGATCGTCATGGAGCGTGGCACCTGATGGCAGTCGGCACCGCGGAGCGTCCGCTCCGCGTAGCAGTGGTGGGGGCAGGGCCAGCCGGGTTCTACGTCGCGGAGCACTTGCTGCGCCGCGCCGAGGTCGTCGTCGACCTCGACATGTTCGATCGGCTGCCGACGCCCTTCGGCCTCGTGCGCCTGGGGGTCGCGCCCGATCACCAGAAGATCAAGGCCGTGACGGCCGCCTTCGACAAGGTGGCGGCGCATCCGCGCTTCCGGTTCTTCGGCGGCGTGGAGCTCGGAAAGGACGTCACGGTGGCGGACCTGCGCGCGTACTATCACCAGATCGTGTACACGACCGGCGCCCAGACCGACCGGCGCATGGGGGTTCCCGGCGAGGACCTGCTGGGCAGTCATCCCGCCACCGAGTTCGTCGCCTGGTACAACGGGCACCCCGACTATCGCGACTGTCAGTTCGATCTCTCCCAAGAGCGCGTGGCCGTCGTCGGCGTCGGCAACGTCGCGGTGGACGTCGCCCGGATCCTGTGCCGGACGCCCTCGGAGCTGGCCGCCACCGACATCGCCGAGCATGCGCTCGAGGCGCTGCGAGGCAGCCGCGTGCGCGAGGTCTACCTGCTGGGGCGTCGGGGGGCCGCCCAGGCCGCCTTCACCAACCCCGAGCTCAAGGAGCTGGGCGAGCTCGAGGGCGCCGACGTGGCCGTCGCCGCGCACGAGGTCGAGCTGGACGCCCTGAGCCGGGAGGCGCTGGAGAAGACGGGCGATCGGGCCGGCGCCAAGAAGGTCGAGATCCTCCAGTCGTATGCCCGCCGCGCCCCCGAGGGCAAGCCGCGGCGCTTGGTGCTTCGCTTCCTGGTGTCGCCCGTCGCGGTGCTCGACAACGGCGCCGGCGCCGTGGGGGGCATCCGCCTGGTGCGCAACCGCCTCGTCGCCTCGGCCACCGGCACCATCCAGGCGCAGCCCACCGAGCAGGTCGAGGAGCTGCCCGCCGGTCTGGTGTTCCGATCGGTGGGCTACCGCGGGGTGCCGCTGCCGGGCGTGCCCTTCGACGACAAGTGGGGCGTCGTGCTCAACGAGAAGGGACGCGTGCTCGATCCGAACACCAAGCAGCCGCTGCTCGGCGAGTACACGGCGGGCTGGATCAAGCGGGGGCCGACGGGAGTGATCGGCACCAACAAGCCGGACGCCGCCGAGACCGCCACCGCGATGCTGGAGGACGCGGCGGCCGGACAGATGCTCGCGCCCGCCGAGCCCGATGCGGCGGCGGCCGAGCGACTCGTCACCCAGCGCCAGCCGCACTACGTCGACTACGCCGACTGGCTGCGCCTGAACGACCTCGAGATCGCCCGCGGACGGAGTCGCGGCAGTCCTCGTCTCAAGTTCACGCGCGTCGACGAGATTCTCGCCGCGCTGGGGAACCGCGCGCGGCCCTGAGCGGATTATCTCCACGAGGCACTAAAGCGCTTGACCGCCTTCGCGACGCGAGTGTTAAATGATCCCGCGTATTGTGAATCGCGTCACGAAGATCAGAGAGGAGGCGCCATGAGGGCGTGTCTGAGGTCATTCATCGTCGCGGCTGCCGCCGGGACCCTCGTCGCGGGGGCGGCGCTGACGGCCGCCTGGGCGCAGGGAGAGTGGAAGGCGCCGGCCGAGGCGAAGGCCACGAAGAATCCGGTGAAGGGTGTCGGCAACGCCAAGAAGAACATCGAGACGAATTGCGTGACCTGTCACGGCCCGAACGGCAAGGGTGACGGTCCCGCCGCCGCCGCGCTGCCGCCGCCGAAGCCCGCGGACTGGACCTCGGCCAAGATCGCGGCCGAGAGCGACGGCGAGCTGTTCTGGAAGATCAGCAACGGCCGGGGTGCCATGCCGCCGTGGAAGCACCTGCCCGACAAGGACCGCTGGGAGATCGTCAACTACATCCGGACGCTGCAGAAGAAGTAACGCGGCGTCGACTCGTCCTGGAGCACGACGCCCTGCCGGCCTCGCGGCGGGGCGTTCGTGCGTTTCACGCGTGCGCCTGGCCACGATCGATCTCGGCACCAACACCGTGCGCTTGCTCGTCGCCGACGTCGAGCCCGGCACGCGGGTCTGGCGCGTGGTGGTGGCCGAACAGCGGGTGACGCGGCTGGGGCAGGGCCAGGCGGCGACCGGTAATCTGGCCGAGGCGGCGGCCGCGCGGACGGCGACGGTCGTCGGCGAGTACGTGGCGCGTGCGCGTCAGGCCGGCGCCGAGCGGCTGGCCATCGTCGCCACCGGCGCCGTTCGCGAGTCGGCCAACGGGCGAGAGTTCGCCGCGCGGCTCGAGCACATGACCGGCGAGCGAGTGAGGATCGTCAGCGGCGACGAGGAGGCTGCGCTCACCCTGGCCGGCGTCCTCGCGGGGCCCCACGGCGGGTCGGCGGAAGTGGAGACCACGCTGGTCTTCGACGTCGGCGGCGGCAGCACCGAGTACATCCTCGCCCGCGGACACACTGCCGTCGCCGGCGTCAGCTTGCGCCTGGGCGTCGTCGACCTCGCCGAGCGCTACCCCTTCCCGGATCCGGTCGACTGGCCCCGGTACGAGGTGATGTACGCGGAGATCGACGAGCGGCTCCGCGCCGAGCTGCCCGAGACGCTACGTGCAGCTCGCGCCGATCGCCTGGTGGGCACGGCGGGGACCGTCACCACGCTGGCCGCGCTCGACCTCGACCTGCGCGCGTACGATCCGGCGCGGGTGCAGGGCCACGGGCTGTCCCGCGCCGGCGTCGAGCGATTGCTGGCGCGGCTGGGCGCGCTGACCGTCGCCGAGCGTGCGCGGTTGCCCTGCCTGGAACCGGGACGGGCCGACCTCATCGTTGCCGGGACCGCGATCGTGCTGGCCACGCTCGAGCTGAGCGGGACCGATCGGCTGGTCGTGAGCGACTGGGGGCTGCGGGAAGGGATCCTCCTCTCGATGACGGCGTGAGGCCGGGATCGCCAACTTCGCGTCGTTACTGGAAAATCATGCAACGGGTGTCCGGCCCGAGATTTGACAGGGTTCTGGACGGCGTCTATCCTAGGCTGAAATATGGACGAGATTGCGGTACTCGTGCTCAACGCGACGTACGAGCCGC
The DNA here is from genome assembly GCA_046725675.1 of Candidatus Methylomirabilota bacterium. Classification (GTDB taxonomy): domain Bacteria; phylum Methylomirabilota; class Methylomirabilia; order Rokubacteriales; family CSP1-6; genus AR5. The sequence goes on along the minus strand of JBKOZA010000385.1, from coordinate 1,365 downwards.
TGCATTTCACCAACGCCCGTCGCGCGGTGACCCTGCTGCTGGCCGGCAAGGCCGAGGCGGTGGAGGCATCCCCCCGGCTGATCCGCTCGCCGTCGAGGGTCTTCGTCCTGCCCGCGGTCATCCGTCTGGCGATGTTCATCCGCAAGCCCTTCCTCGACCGCGTGGCGTTCAACAAGAAGAATATCCTGCGGCGTGACGGCTACACCTGCCAGTACTGCAACCGCCGGGGGGAACGCCTCACCGTCGACCACATCGTCCCGCGCTCGCGGGGCGGCGACACCAGCTGGACCAACGTCGTCGCGGCCTGCCTGCGTTGCAACCTCAAGAAGGGCAACCGGCTGCTGGACGAGTCGGGGATGCGGCTGCTGCGCGATCCCGTGCACCCCAAGTTCGTCTTCTCCACGCACATGTTGCGGCACCCCCACGCGCACTCACTGCTGGATTCGTGGCGGAAATACCTGATCGCCGTTCCCACCTGGTCCTAGCGAAGCTCGCTCGATGTTCCGCCTGACGTCGGAGTACTCGCCGCGCGGCGATCAGCCGCAGGCGATCACCGACCTCACCCGCTTCGTCCGCGACGGCCGCCGACACGCCGTGCTGCGCGGCGTGACCGGCTCGGGGAAGACGTACACGATCGCCAACCTCATCGCGAATGTCGCCCGCCCCACGCTGGTGCTGTCGCCCAACAAGACCCTGGCCGCCCAGCTCTTCAGCGAGTTCAAGGCCTTCTTCCCGGACAACGCGGTCGAGTACTTCGTGTCGTACTACGACTACTACCAGCCCGAGGCCTACATCCCGCAGTCGGACACCTACATCGAGAAGGACGCGCTCATCAACGACGAGATCGACCGCATGCGGCACTCGGCCACCCGCTCGCTGCTCGAGCGGCGGGACGTGGTGGTGGTGGCGTCGGTCTCCTGCATCTACGGCATCGGCGCCCCCGAGACGTACCGAGACATGCACCTGGCCCTGCGGGAAGGCGAGGTGATGGATCGGGACGCCATCATCCGCCGGCTCATCGCCGTGCAGTACGAGCGCAACGACTACGACTTCCACCGGGGGACATTCCGCGTGCGCGGCGACGTGGTCGAGGTCTTTCCGGCCAACGAGGAGTCCGCGGCGATCCGGATCGAGCTGTTCGGCGACACCATCGACGCCATCCACCGCCTCGACCCGCTCCGGGGCCAGGTGCAGGAGCGGATCCCCGAGATCCACGTCTACCCCGCCAGTCACTACGTGACGCCGGCCGAGCAGCTCGACCGCGCGCTGGAGACCGTCCAGGACGAGCTGGGCGAGCGGCTGGCGTTCCTGCGCGGCCGGAACCGGCTCCTGGAGGCCCAGCGGCTCGAGCAGCGGACGCTCTTC
>JBKOZA010000384.1:0-4813 GCA_046725675.1 Candidatus Methylomirabilota bacterium | reverse complement strand
CCAGCGCTCCCGGATCCGCATGCGCTCCTCGGGGCTGAGGCGCTGCCACCGCTCGAAGTTGTCGAGGACGCGCTGCCGCTCGGGCGGCGGCAGCGTCTGGAATTGCTCGAAGCGCTCGAGGATTCGCTGGCGACGCTCGGGTGGCAGGCTCTGGAACCGCTCGTAGGCCTGCTGCAGCTCCTGGCGACGCGCCTCCGGCAGCTCGTTCCAGCGCTTGAAGTCCTCCAGGATCCGTCGTCGCTCGTCGGGCGGCAGGTCGCGGAAGCGCCGGAAGTTCTCCCGCGCGGCCTGGCGGTCTTCCGGCGAGAGCGCGCGCCAGCGGCGGTAGTTTTCCAGGACACGCTGGCGCTCCTCCGGCGGCAGCCGGCGCCAGCGCTCGAGGTTGCGCTCGACCACGGCGCGCTCGTCGGCCGACAGCTCGTCGAGGCCACGGGGGCTCGGCTGGCTCCAGGCGATCTCCAGCACGCCGGCCGCCAGGACGGCCGCGGCCCCCAGCGCGACGGCCAGCCAGCGCAGCATCAGTGGTGGCTCTCGTCGGCCGGCAGGCGTCGCTCGCCCGGCCGGCTGTCGAGGAAGCGGAGCAGCTCGAGCAGCCGCAACCGCTCGACGACGGTCATTCGGCGCATCAGGTCACGCTCTTGGGGCTCGGCCTGCGAGAGCAGATCGAGGTCGAGCAGGAGCTGCGCGTCGGGCACGTCCTCCGCCGCCGAGGCCGTGCGGGCAATGAGGATCGCGCCCAGGGCCAGCGCCACGGCCATTGCCCGCACGTCAGCGCCCGGCGTTCCCGAGGCGATCAAGGTGCCGGATGGCGTCGAGATCCTCGAGCAGGTCGAGCCGCTCGACGACGCGGTACTGCTGGAGCAGCGGCAGCCGGGCGCCGAGCATCGTCTCCTCGACGGCGGCCAGCTCGACCGGACGACGATCGAGTCCGTGGAGCGCGAGCAGCAGGACCGCGGTCACCGCGCCAGCGGCGAGCACGGCCGGCATCGGGCGGACCCACCAGGACCGGCGGCCAGCGGACTGGACGCGGGCGCGCAGATCGGCGCCGTAGCGGCCCCAGTCGATCGGCGGCGGAACGGGACCGCCGGCGGCGAGCCGGGCCAGCACGGCCCGGCTCTCCTCGACGGCCTGGCGGCAGTCGGCGCACGATTCCAGGTGCGCGGCCACGCGCGCCCGCTCGGCCGGGGCCAGGGCGCCGGCGACGAAGGCGGTCAGCTCGGTATCGGGGTGCACGCTCAGTCCTGCCTCACGAGCTTGCGCAGCGAGCTCACGGCGCGGTGCAGGTGCACGCGGACGGTCGCCTCCGAGCACTTCAGGACCTCGGCGATCTGGCTCGTCGGCAGCTCTTCCTGCGCGTGCAGGACGATCGCTGCACGCTGTTGGGGCGACAGACGATCGACCGCGGCCCACAGTCTGGCCAGTGTCTGCTCGCGGCCCAGCACGTCGCCCGGGTCGAACGGCGGGGCCGGCTGGCGCTCGAGCGACGGGGCCTCGGGTTCGCCAGCCTCGTCGGGGCGCATCAGCAACCGTTGCCACCAGCGGCCGCGGCGCCGGTGGTCGAGACAGAGGTTGACGAGAATTCGATAGAACCAGGTCGAGAAGCGCGCGTCACCGCGAAAGCCGGCGGCCGTGCGGTAGACGCGCAGGAACGCCTCCTGGGAGACGTCGCGCGCGTCCTCGGCGTTGCGCAGCAGCGACCACGCCAGCCGATACGCGCGACCCTGGTAGCGCGCCACGAGCACCTCGAACGCAGCCTCGTCCCTGGCCCCGACCCGCCGGCACAGCGCTTCATCCGAGGTCTCCTGAGTCAACGCGACTCCTGGCGTCCACCTTCCCATTCTCCCTGCGTCGGACGCAAGCGGGCCGCCGGAGGGACGCCGATTCGTCGTCCAGCGGCCCGGGCCCGAAGCCGAGGCGACCTTACCGGCTGTCGCGATACAGCTCGCGCCGATCGTGGCGAAGGTCACGAACGTCGTCGCGGCGATCGCCCCGGTCCTCGCGGAGCTCGCGGCGATCGGCCCGCAGTGCCCTGACGTCGTCCTTCACCTGGTCCGTGCGTCCGGCCCGGTAGTCGCGACGCAGCTCGCGGCGATCCCGCCGCAACTCGCGATGGTCCTGGCGGATCTCGCGATTGTCCCCCCGGATCTCGCGCCGGTCCTCACGGATGTCGCGCCGGTCGCGGGCCAGCTCGCCCGCCATCGTTGGGCTCGCGGCCAGAGTCGCCAGAAGCGTGAGCGACGTCGCCATCGCCGTCAGTCGCATGCGCTGTCTCCTGTTGAAGCGGGAGTCGCACTGCTTGACAGATTGGACGGCCGGTCGGACGGAAGCGTTTACGCCCCGGCCCGCCGCCGGGTTGGGGGCGGGCAGGATGCACCGGCCAATCTCCCGGGTGGATCGAGGCGCGACACGGCTGCGCCGGGGCGCGCCGAGCGTCTTGGGGGGTTGGGGGCGGGCAGGATGCGCCTGCCAATCTCCCGGGTGGATCGAGGCGCGACACGGCTCCGCCGGGGCGCGCCGAGCGTCTTGGGGGGTTTGGGGCGGGCAGGATGCACCGGCCAATCTCGCGGATGAGTCGAGGCGCGACACGGCTGCGCCGGGGCGCGCCGAGCGTCTTGGGGGGATGGGGGGCCCGCTCGGGGCCCCCCATCCAATAGATCAATCCAGGACGACGAGCCCGCGGTGCGATCGATTGAGGCTGTGAGCGCCGGTGCGCGTGACCAGCACGGTCTCCTTTAGATTGAGGCCGGCTTCGCCGAGGACGTAGTACGGCGTTTCCACGCGGAGCACCATGCCCATCTCGAGCGCGTCGTCGCCGGGTGCGAGCCACGGTGTCTCGGTGGGCTCCAGGCCGATGCCGTAGCCGACGTGGTGGCGATCGAACCCGGCAAGGCCCGCCCCGCGGACGGCCGCCAGCGCGGCGTCGAACACGTCACCGCCGCGCACGCCCGGCCGCACGGCCGCGATTGCGGCCTCGACGCCGGTGTGAAGCGCGTCGAACGTCTCCTGCTGGCTCACCGACGGCTCGCCCATCACGGCCATGCGGGCGACGTCGGAGTGGTAGCCCTTCACCACACAGCCCAGGTCGAAGCGTACGAGATCGCCCATGCGGAGCGCGCGGTCGCCCGGCCACGGGGCCGGAACCGCCGACCCGGCGCCGAACGCGATGATCGTGCAGTACGGCGCGCCTCCCTGCTTCGCCACCGCGTGCTCGAACGCCACCGCCGCCTCTCGCTCGGTGACACCGGGCCTCAGCAATTCCAGTACGGTGTTGATGCCTTCCTCGGCCACGCGTAGCGCCTGTTGCAGACAATCGATCTCGTATGGGCTCTTGACGGTGCGCGCCGTCGCCAGCGCCGCCGAGGCCGACGTCAGCTTGAACGTATCCAGCCGCTTGGCCAGCGTCCCGGCTTGCGCGGCCGGCAGTCGCTCGTCGTCCAGTCCGACGTGACCGCCGCGGACACCGAGCGCCGCCAGCGCCGCGGCCACCGCCGTGCCCGCGTCGGCGTGCGGCACGGGCGACTCGCCCGGCCCGCGACGGTTCAGGACGAACCGGCCGTAGCAGAGCACATGATCGACGTCGGCCGCGCCCTCGGCGGCCAGCACGTCGATCGTCGGCACGACCAGCGCGGTGCCGGTGCGGGTGACCACGGCGTAGAACTGGGTCGTCGGGTAGACCGCGCGCGCCAGGCTCCTGAAGCCGGTGACGTATGCGATGTTCGCGGGCGACGCCGCCACCAGGGCATCGAGCCCGCCACGCTCGAGGGCCTCGGTCAGTCGTTCGGCCTGGTGCGGGTACACGTCGGGGTCAGATCGCCAGGAGCGTGCCGGTGACGTGACCGCTCGACTCCGCGGCCAGGTACGCGATCGCGTCGGCCACGGAGGTCACCGGCGTCCACGTCCGCGGATCGACGTCTGGCATCGCGGCCCGGTTGGCGGGCGTGTCCATCGTGCTCGGGAGCACGGCGTTGACGGTGACGCCGCGGCCGCGCATCTCCTGGGCGAGCGCCTGCACGAAGGTGATCACCCCCGCCTTGGCCACGGTGTAGGCGATGAGGCCGCCGGTGGGCGGCACCACGGCCCTCGAGGCGACGGCGACGATGCGCCCGGCGCCGGCCGCTACCATCGACGGCAGCACGGCGCGCGCCGCGACGTAGGTGGTGGTCAGGTTGAGGCCGAGCTGGGCGTCCCAGGTGGCACGGTCGGTCTCGAGCAGGCTCCCCATCGCGAAGCCGCCGACGGCGGTGACGAGCACGTCGATCCGGCCGTGGCGCTCCAGCGCACGCCCGACGAGCCCGGCCATGGCGGCATCCTCTCCGACGTTGCATCGCTCCAGCGTCAGGCGCGAGCGCGCGGCCGCCTCGACGGAGGCCTCGAGCCGCTCGCGCTCGTGGTCGACGATCCAGGGCACGCATACGACGCCGCCGTCGGCCAGGAAGCGACGGGTGACCGCCTGCCCGAGCGCGCCGCTGCCGCCGGTGACGATCGCCACACGGGCCATCGTCTTCTACTCCGCGGCGGCCGGGGCCATCATGATGGCGGAGCGCTGGATCTCGTCGTAACGCACCTTGGTGACGTCGAAGTCCTCGAGGTTGTCGCGCAGCTTCCGGAAGGTCTGCTCGAACGAGGGCAGCGTCTTGCGCGCCCGCGTGAGCGGCGTCGTGCGGGCCAGCAGGTAGTTCTTCACGTAGGGGTGGTTGATGCCGCGCTTCTTGACCTTCGCCACCACCTGGGCGAGCGTCTCGTCGGCCGCGCGGACCAGCTCCGCGCGCTCGGTGCGTTCCTCCAGACCCCGGCGCAGCGTGCCCTTGAGGAA
>JBKOZA010000383.1:0-5219 GCA_046725675.1 Candidatus Methylomirabilota bacterium | reverse complement strand
GTCTCCAGGAGCGTCGCCATGGCCGCCAGGCAGCCCTTCGCGGTGTCTACGGAGTCGAAGATCCGCTCCTTGTCCTCCTGCATGTCGGAGTTGTAGGCGAGGGGGAGGCCCTTCATCGTCATCAGGAGCGACATCAGGTTGCCGGCCACGCCTCACGCCGGCGGGCCGACTAGCGCGCGCGCCTGCGCCAGCGACGCCCGGACGGCCTCCGGCGCGGTGCCGCCCACGACGGCGCGCGCCCGCAGGGAGGCCTCGACCGTGAGCGCGCCGTGGACGTCGCCGCCGAACCGGTCGGAGAAGCGGCGCAGCTCGTCGAGGCTGAGCTGCTCGAGCGTGACGCCGCGCTCGACCGCGTAGCGGACGACCTTGCCGACGATCTCGTGTCCCTCGCGGAACGGCAGCCCCTGGCGCACGAGGTAGTCGGCCAGATCGGTCGCCGTCGCGAAGTTCTCGCCGGCCGCCGCCCGCATGCGCTCGGTCCGGAACGTCAGCGAGGCCAGCATCGGCGGCAGGACGGCGGTGATGGCCTCCAGTGTGTCGACGGAGTCGAAGAACGCTTCCTTGTCCTCCTGCATGTCGGAGTTGTAGGCCAGGGGCAGGCCCTTCATGGCCGTGAGCACCGCCATGAGGTTGCCGTAGAGACGGCCGCTCTTGCCGCGGATCAGCTCGACCACGTCGGGGTTTTTCTTCTGAGGCATGATCGACGAGCCGGTCGCGAAGGCGTCGGCGAACTCCACGAACCCGAACTCGGCGGTGGCCCACAGCGCCAGGTCGGCCGCCAGTCGCGAGAGGTGCATGCCGGTGATGGCCGCGGCCGCCAGGTACTCCAGGACGTAGTCGCGATCACTGACCGCGTCGAGGCTGTTGGGGGACACGGCGGCGAAGCCGAGATCGCGCGCCAGCGCCTCCCGGTCGATCGGGAACGCCGCGCCGGCCAGGGCGGCCGCCCCCAGCGGCAGCACGTCGGCGCGGGCGGCCGCGGCCGCGAACCGCTCGCGGTCGCGCTGCAGCATGAACACGTAGGCCAGCAGGTGGTGGGCGAGCACGATGGGCTGGGCGCGCTGCATGTGCGTGTAGCCCGGCATGGGCGCCTCGACCGTCTCGGCCGCGCGCGCCATCAGCGCGTGCTGCACGGCGGCCAGACCCGCGCCGACGCGCGCGACGACGTCCTTGAGGTATAGGCGCTCGTCGAGCGCGATCTGGTCGTTGCGCGAACGTCCGGTGTGCAGCTTGCCGCCGACCTCGCCGACCAGCTCCAGCAGCCGGCGCTCCACGTTCATGTGGATGTCCTCGAGTTCCGGCCGGAACGGGAACGTGCCGGCCTCGAGCTCGGCCCGAACCGCCTCCAGCCCCGCCACGATCCGGTCCCGCTCGGCATCGGTGAGCAGCCCGGCCCGGCCGAGCGCGCGCGCCCAGGCCACGCTGCCGGTGATGTCGTGCGACGACAGTCGTCGATCGAAGGCCAGCGAGCCGGTGAAACGCGCGGCGCCGGGATCGGCGGCGCCGGCCAGGCGCGCGCGGGCCAGCGCCCGCTCGGGCGTGCTCATGGCAAGAGCGCTGCGATGTCGTCCATGATTCGCTGCGCGATGCGGGTACGCGCCAGGCGGCCGTGGCCGGCGTCCGGCGCGAAGCGGCGCGGCGGCCCGAAGCGCACGGCCAGCGGGTGGCGCCGGGGAATGTAGCCGCGTCGGCCGACGAGCGCCTGATACGTACCCCGGATCCCCGCCGGGACGACGGGGACGCCGGCGTGCAGCGCCAGCAGGCCGACGCCGGGCTGGCCGCGCTCGAGCCGGCCGCGCACGCTGAACGGTCCCTCCGGGAAGATCCCCACCACGCGGTCCTGCTCGAGCGCCCGCAGGGCCCGCCGCAGGGCGCCGACGTCCGGCCGCTGCAGGTTCAGCAAGATGGAGCCGAGCTGCCGGTGCAACAGCGGGTGCAGGGGCGTCGCCCGCCACACGCGGGGCATGACGAGAAACGCGATCGGTCGCGACAGCGCCACGGCCAGCACCACGCCGTCGAGGTAGTTGTGGTGGTTGGCGGCGACGATGTAAGGACCGCGCTGGGGCAGATGCTCGAGCCCCTCGACTCGCAGGTCGAACCACCGCTTCAGCACCGCTCGCACCGGCCGGCGCAGGGCCTGATAGACGAGGGGAAAGCGCGCAGCGGCGGCGGCCGCGCCGGGTGTGCGGGACAGAGCCGTCGAGCGCGACATGTCGCCGGTTCTTATAGCATGCGGGTCCACGCGCCCGCCACTTCGCCCGAACCGGATCCGCGCGACGGGACGATCGTGCGCGGGCGTCGGACGGCCGAAAACGCCGCCTAGCGCCGCGAGAGTCGGTAGCGCGCCACGGCGGCGTTGTGCTCGGTGACCGTCGTGGAGAAGTGATGGCGGCGGTCGTCGCGGGCCACGAAGTAGAGATACTTCACCGGCGCCGGATCGAGCGCGGCCTCGATGGCGCCGAGGCCGGGGCTCGCGATCGGGCCCGGCGGCAGCCCCCGGTGAGCGTAGGTGTTGTACGGGTGATCGGTCGCCAGGTCGACGCGCGTGAGCGCGCGCCGCTCCTTGGCGACGGCGTATTGCACGGTGGGGTCGGCCTGGAGCGGCATGTCCAGGCGCAGCCGATTCCAGAACACCGCCGAGATCAGCCGTTGCTCGCCGGGTTCCACTGCCTCGCGCTCGATGATCGAGGCCAGTGTGAGGAGCTGATGGACGTCGAGTCCGCGGGCCCGAGCCCGCTCGACGAGCTCGGGCGTGAGCTTGGTCCGCAGCCGCTGGACCATGCGGCTCAGCATCTCCTCCACGGACATTCCGCGCACGAACTGGTAGGTGTCGGGGAACAGGTAGCCTTCCAGGCTCGGGCCGGTGACGCCGAGCGTTCGCCGGAGGTGATCATCGCTGGCCGCTCGGAGGACGTCCTGGGCGCTCGCCAGTCGGTCGGCTTCCAGGGCGCGGGCCAGCTCCGCCACGGTGGCGCCTTCCGGGTAGAGGACGACGTGCTGGCGCACGCGGCCGCTGGCCAGCAGGTCGACGACGTCGAGCATCGAGGCGTCGCGCGGGATCTCGTACTCTCCGGCCTTGAGGTGCCGGATGTGGCCCCGGCCGGCGGTGAGGGCCACGAATGCGTAGCGGTTGCGGATCACCTCGGCGTCGGCCAGGCGGGTGGCGATGCCGAGCACGCCCTCGTGGGCGGGGATCTCGACCACGAGTGGCCCAGCCTGAACGGCGGGCGTGGGCGTGAGGGCGACCCACGCCAGGCCACCGGCGGCCGCCACGGCGACGACGAGGAACAGCGCCAGCCTGCGCCAGATCATGAGTTCGAGTGTACCCGACCGGGCCGCCGCCTCCGGTGACGCGCGGCGGCACATGCTATACTATCGGCCCTGGGCCAGGTTGCCCTTGAATTTCGCCCTTATACGGCGAGGCTCGGTCCATGGGCCCGCCACCCTTTGAAGGGGGTTTCATGCTGGAGCTGCAGCTCCCCACGCGCCACGAGTGGATCCAGTCAGACGCCACCTACGCCAAGCTGGCGATCGAGCCGTTCGAACCCGGGTTTGCGCTGACGGTCGGCATTGCCTATCGCCGCGTGCTGCTTTCGGCGATCCACGGCGCGGCGCCGACGTGGGTCAAGATCGAGAATGTCCTGCACGAGTTCTCCCACATGCCGGGGGTGACCGAGGACACGCTCGACATCATCATGAACCTCCGCAAGGTCGTGTTCGCCCTCCATGTGAACCGGCCCAAGATCCTGCGCCTCAAGGCGCAGGGCGCGGGACAGGTGAAGGCCGGTGACTTCGAGCCCGACGCCGACGTGCAGATCCTCACGCCCGACGTGGTGCTGTGCGCGCTCGACAAGGACGGCACCCTCGAGATCGAGGTGTGCATCGAGCGGGGCCGCAGCTACGTGTCCGCCGAGAAGCGGGAGCCGGAGGCGCTGCCGATCAACGCGATCCTGCTCGACGCCGATTTCTCGCCGGTCCAGCGCGTCAACTTCACGGTCGAGCCGATCGGCACCGCTTCGGCCAGCGAGGCGGCGACCGAACGGCTGCTTCTCGAGGTGTGGACCGACGGCAGCGTGGCGCCGACGGTCGCCGTCGGCGAGGCCTCCCGGATCCTGGAGGATCACTTCAACCTCCTGACCGACTTCCCCGAGACCGTTCCCGAGGAGGAGGAGACTCGTCACGACGAGGCCCACCCGCGGACCGAGCTCAACGACAACCTGTTCCGCAACGTGGACGAGCTGGAGCTGTCGGTGCGCGCGTCGAATTGCCTGAAGACCGCCAACATCCGGACGATCGCGGATCTCGTGCAGAAGACCGAGGCCGAGCTCCTCAAGACGAAGAACTTCGGCAAGAAGTCGCTGAACGAGATCAAGACGATCCTGGGCGAGATGGGGCTGTCGCTCGGCATGCGCCTGGACGCCGAGGAGCTGGAACGGCTGCGCTCGCAGTTCGAGCGCGCGTACGAGACATAGCCGCGGGCATGCTCCGCGCGCTCGTCGCGGTCGTGATCGCGGCTGCGCTGCTGGCGCCGGTGCCGGGCGCCGGCGGCCCCACCCACGTCGACGACACGTTCGAGCGGTACTTCCGCCTCGAGTGGCAGGCCACGCCGGGCGCCCGCGGCCCCGAGATCGCCGGCTACGTCGAGAACGTCGGCAACGTCCCGGTCGACCGGATGCGCCTCTCGATCGAGCGCCTGGATGCGGCCGGCGCCGTGATCGAGACCTCGACCACCTGGGTCATGGGCGTCGTCACGCCCAATCACCGCAACTACTTCACGACCCGCGTGGCCGCCGCCCCCGCGTATCGCGTCCGCATCCTCACCTTCGAGTGGTCGAACTGTCGGGACTGAGCTCGGCGGGGGCTTCGCCCCCCGTCCGACGGTCGGCGCTCGCCTGATCGGTGCGCTCCTCCCTGCCACCCCCCAGACCCAGGATTGCGCCGGCAAAGCCGGCGCTCGAACGGTCGTGATGCTGATGGTTTACGGCTCTCTGATCATCCGATAACAGCAACAGGATGGCACCGCGGAGACCGAGGCCGTTACCGGCTGGGATGGTTGAGATCGTCTTGCCTGCCCGTCACCGATCGAAGGGGAGCGCGCACTCGACCCGCTTCACTGGCCACGACGGAGGCCGGGCGGGCTGGGAGTGGCGAGGGGTCCGCCGACCCATTTCACTCCCAACGTCGGCAGGCGCAACGCTGGGTATGGAGGACGCTACGGA
>JBKOZA010000382.1:0-6938 GCA_046725675.1 Candidatus Methylomirabilota bacterium | reverse complement strand
ATGCTCGACGAGCGTCCGGCCGTGCTGGTCGACGACGCGCACCGTGCCGGCGGCCGGCATTTGGAAGGTCTTGTCGTGGGACCCGTACTCCTCGGCCTGCTGGGCCATCAACCCGACGTTCGGCACGGTGCCCATCGTCTTCGGATCGAACGCGCCGTGCCGCTTGCAGTGCTCGATGGCCTCGTGATAGAGCGGCGCGTAGCTGTGGTCGGGAATCACGGCCTTCGTGTCGTGAAGCTTGCCGTCCGGTCCCCACATCTGCCCGGAGTCGCGGATCATCGGAGGGATCGACGCGTCGATGATCACGTCGCTCGGCACGTGCAGGTTGGTGATCCCCTTGTCGGAGTTGACCATCGCGAGCGCCGGCCGCTTGGCGTAGCACGCCTGGATGTCCGCCTCGATCTCGGCCTGCTTGGCCGGCGGCAGGCGCTTGATCGCCGCGTACAGGTCCCCGAGGCCGTTGTTGGGATCGACGCCGACCTCCGCGAAGGCCGCCGCGTGCTTGTCGAAGACGTCCCGGAAGAACGTCCGCACGGCCACGCCGAAGATGACCGGGTCGGAGACCTTCATCATCGTGGCCTTGAGGTGGATCGAGAACAGCGCGCCCCGCTTCTTGGCGTCCTCCATCTGAGACTCGAGAAAGGTCACCAGCGCCGCCCGGCTCATGAACGTGCCGTCCAGCACCTCGCCGGCCTGGAGAGCGAGCGTGTCCTTCAGGACCGTGATGGCGCCGTTCCTGTCGGTGAACTCGATCCGGACGGTGGTGGGCTCGGGGACGGTCACGGACTTCTCGTTGGCCGCGAAGTCGCCGCGACTCATGGTGGCGACGTGCGCTTTCGAATCCGGCCTCCATTGGCCGAGCTTGTGCGGGTGCTTCCTCGCGTAGGCCTTCACCGCGGCCGCCGCCCGCCGGTCGGAGTTCCCTTCCCGCAGCACCGGGTTCACGGCGCTTCCCAGCACTTTCGCGTAGCGCCTCTTGATCGCCTGCTCGGCGGCGGTCGTCGGATGTTCCGGGTAGTCGGGAACCCGATAGCCCTTTGCCTGCAGCTCCTTGATCGCGGCCTTCAGCTGCGGGACCGACGCGCTGATGTTCGGCAGCTTGACGATGTTGGCTTCGGGTCGTTTGGCCAGCTCCCCCAGCTGCGTGAGCCAGTCCGGCACGCGTTGGGCCGCGGTGAGGTTCTCGGGGAAGTTGGCGAGAATTCGCCCGGCCAGGGAGATGTCCGCCGTTTCGATCGTGATGCCGGTCCCCTCGGTGAACTTCCGGACGATCGGCAGCAACGAGTAGGTGGCCAGCGCGGGCGCTTCGTCGATCTCCGTCCAGATGATCTTCCCGGCCGTGGCCTTGTCGGGGACCCCGGTCACAGCGTCACCTCCTTCACCTCGGAGGGGGGCATCACAGCGTCGCCTCCTTGTGGCGGTGGGCGTGGCATTCGATCGTGACCGCGACGGGGAGCGAGGTGATGTGGCAGGGGTAGGTGAGGATGTGGATGCCGAGCGAGGTGGTGTCGCCGCCGTAGCCCTGGGGACCGATGCCGAGACGGTTCGCGCGGTCGAGCAGCTCGTGCTCGAGCGCGTCGAGCAGGGGATCCGGATTCGCACACCCCAGCTCCCGGAAGAGGGCCTTCTTGGACAGGATCGCCGACTTTTCAAACGTGCCGCCGATACCGACGCCGAGAATCAGCGGCGGGCAGGCGTCGGGTCCGGCGGTCTTCACGCACTCGATCACGAAGTCCTTCACGGCCACCAAGCCGGCCGCCGGCGTGAGCATCGTGTACCTCGAGCGGTTCTCGCAGCCGCCGCCCTTGGCCATGATCATGATGCGCAGCGTGGCGCCGGGGGCGACCTCGACGTGCACGACCGCCGGCGTGTTGTCGCCGGTGTTCACGCGATCGAACGGCGACTTCACGATCGACGCGCGCAGGTAGCCCTCCCGGTAGCCCTGACGCACGCCCTCGTTGATCGCATCCTCCAGCCCGCCGCCCGTCACGTGCACGTCCTGCCCCAGCTCGACGAAGCAGACGACCATGCCGGTGTCCTGGCAGTAGGGAATGCGCCGCGTCCGCGCCAGCTCGGCGTTGTCCTTGAGGATCTGCAGCACCTGCTTGCCGGCTGGTGAGCGCTCGGTGCCGAGCGCGCGATCGAACGCACGGAGCACGTCCGGCTCGAGGCTGACGTTCGCCTCCATGCACAGCTTCTTGACCGCGTCGGCAATGGCGCTGACGTGGACGTCGCGCATCAGGCCTTGCCCTGCCCCTGGGCCATGGCCGCCATCGCGGCCCGGGCCCGCTCCGCCATCTGCCGGGGCGGCACGTCCTCCTTGTGCGTCGCCACGCCCCACTGGTTGCCATAGGGGTCCTCGAGCTTGCCGAACCGATCGCCCCAGAACATGTCGGCCGGGGCCATGATCGACTTGCACCCGGCGTCGACGGCCTTCTTGAAGGCGGCGTCGACGTTCGGCACGTACAGCATGACCGAGCCGGTGGTGCCGCCGAGCGACGTCGGGGCCTTGGTGCTGGTGCCGGGGAATTCGTCGCTGAGCATGATGACGGAGTCGCCGATGCGGATCTCGGCGTGACCGATCTTGCCGCCCGGCGCGTCCATGCGCATCACCTCGCGCGCCCCCAGGGCCCGCTTGTAGAACGCCAGCGCGCCGGCGCCGTCGTTCACGGTCAGGTACGGCGTCGCGGTGTGATAGCCGGCGGGCACCGGCGAGACCGTCTTGGCCGAAGGACGCGCCGCCGCCTTGGCCTTCCCGCGCGCGGGCGCGTGCTTCGTCGTCTTGCTCTTCGTCTTGCTCTTCTTCGCCATCACCGCCTCCGTTACAGCTTCAGCTTGTCCACCAGCTCGCGCACCGCCGCCGCCGACTTGTCGAACGCCGCCTGCTCGTCGGGCGTGAGGGTGATCTCGATGATCTGCTCGACTCCCGCCCGACCGAGCTTCACCGGCACGCCCACGTACAGGCCGCGCACGCCGTACTGACCCTCGAGGTACGCCGCGCACGGCAGGATCTTCTTCTTGTCCTTCAGGATCGCCTCCACCATCTCGACGGCCGAGGCGCCGGGCGCGTAGTACGCGCTGCCCGACTTCAGGTAGTTCACGATCTCCGCTCCGCCGTTGGCCGTCCGCGTGACGAGCGCGTCGATCGTCTCCTTCGACAGCAGCTCGGTGATCGGAATGCCCGCCACCGTGGAGTAGCGCGGCAGCGGCACCATCGTGTCGCCGTGGCCGCCCAGCACGAACGCGGTCACATTCTCGACCGACACGTTCAGCTCGCGCGCGATGAACGTCCGGAAGCGCGAGGAATCGAGCACGCCGGCCATGCCGATGACGCGCGTAGCCGGGAACCCCGACTTCTTCCAGGCCAGCTGGACCATCGCGTCCAGCGGGTTGGTGACGAGGATCAGGATCGAGCCCGGCGAGCGCCGCGCCACCTGCTCGACGACCGAGCCGACGATCTCGGCGTTCTTGAACAGGAGATCGTCACGCGTCATGCCCGGCTTGCGGGCCATGCCGGCGGTGATGACCACGATATCCGAGTTGGCCGTGTCGTCGTAGCCGTTGCTCCCGGTCAGCGTGGTGTCGTAGCCGTGGACTGGACCCGCCTGCGCGAGGTCCAGGGCCTTGCCCTGGGGAATGCCCTCGAGGACGTCGACCAGCACGACGTCCCCCAGCTCCTTCTCGACGATGTACTGCGCCGCGGTCGCGCCGACGTTGCCGGCGCCCACGACGGTGATCTTGGGACGGCGACTCACGACTCCGAGCGGCTCGGCTCTCCCGACGTGCATCAGACGTCCTTTCCGGGTTTGGCCTTGGTGTCGCGGGGCTCCAGCGCGGCCGAGGTCATCGGCGGCGTCTCGCCGGTCTTGGGATCGATGGGCTGACCGGCGTTGAGGGCCGACCCCGCCCGGAACCACGCGATCTGCTCGCGCGTCATGGTGTGCCGCAGCTGCAGCTCCTCCGTGCGGCCGTCGGGCTTCTTGATCCGGACGGTGACCGGTCGGTCGGGCTCCAGGGTGTAGAGGCCGACGATCGAGACGCGGTCGTTCTGCTCGAACCGGTCGTAGTCGGCCGGGTTCTGGAACGTCAAGGGAAGGACCCCTTGCTTCTTGAGATTCGTTTCGTGGATACGAGCAAAGCTG
The DNA here is from genome assembly GCA_046725675.1 of Candidatus Methylomirabilota bacterium. Taxonomy (GTDB): domain Bacteria; phylum Methylomirabilota; class Methylomirabilia; order Rokubacteriales; family CSP1-6; genus AR5. The sequence continues at coordinate 2,796 of JBKOZA010000382.1, read as the reverse complement.
CGAACCAGAACCGCGGCGCAGCCGAGATAGCGCGGCGACATGGCGGCGTGCTCGCGGCTGGAGCCCTCGCCATAGTTCTCGTCGCCGATCGCGATCCAGGGCTGGCCGGCCGCCTTGAGCGCGCGGGCGATCTTCGACAACGGCTGGTCGGCCTCGCCGGTCAGGGGGTTCACCCCCTTGCCGGCCTGCCCGGTGAACGCGTTCATGGCGCCGAGGAACATGTTGTCGCTGATCTTGTCCAGGTGCCCGCGGTAGCGCAGCCAGGGCCCGGCCGGCGAGATGTGGTCCGTGGTCGTCTTGCCTTTCGTCTTGACCAGGATGGGCAGGTCGATGAAGTCCTTGCCGTCCCACGCCACGAACGGTCCCAGCAGCTGCAACCGCTCGCTGTTGTCGGGGATCTCGATGCGGACCGAGTCGGGGTCGTCGGCCGGGGCCTCCAGGCCCGCGGTGCCGCGCACGAAACCGTCGCGGGGCAGCTCCTCGGCCTCGGGCGGGGTCAGCCGCACCTTGCTGCCGTCGGGCGCCGTCAGCGTGTCGGTCAGCGGGTTGAACTCCAGCGTACCGGCCAAGGCCAGCGCGGTGACCACGTCGGGGCTGGTGATGAACGACAGCGTGGACGCGCTGCCGTCGTTGCGGCCCGGGAAGTTGCGGTTGAACGAGCTGACGATCGTGTTGGTCTGATCGGGCCCGATGTCCGTCCGCTTCCACTGCCCGATGCAGGGGCCGCAGGCGTTGGCCAGCACGGTCCCGCCGATTCTGGTGAACGTGTCGACGACGCCGTCGCGTTTGACGGTCTGGAACACGCGCTCGGAGCCGGGCGTGATCAGGAACTTCGACTTGGCCTTCAGCCCCGCCTTCGCCCCTTGCATGGCGATGTGCTCGGCCCGTCGCATGTCCTCGTAGGACGAGTTCGTGCAGGAGCCGATCAGCGCGTTGGTGACGGCCGTGGGCCACTTGTTCTCCCGCGCTTCGGCAGCCAGCCGGGAGATCGGACGGCCGCGGTCCGGCGAGTGCGGGCCGACCACGTGCGGTTCCAGTCGGTCGAGATCGATCTCGACGATCTCGTCGTAGAACTTCGCGGGCGAGGCCAGCACCTCGGGGTCGGCGACCAGGTCTGCGCGGTGGTCCTCGGCCAGGCCGGCGATCTCCGTGCGCTCGGTGGCGCGCAGGTAAGCGGCCATGCGGGCGTCGAACGGGAACAGCGACGTGGTGGCGCCCAGCTCGGCGCCCATGTTGCAGATCGTCCCCTTGCCGGTCGCGCTGATCGACTCCGCGCCCGGCCCGAAGTACTCGATGACCTTGTTCGTCCCGCCCTTCACCGTCAGCAACGTGCAGAGGTAGGTGATGACGTCCTTGGGCGCCGTCCACCCGCTGAGCTTGCCGGTGAGGTGGACGCCGATCAGCCGGGGATGCAGCACCTCCCAGGCCAGGCCAGCCATCGCCTCGCCGCAGTCGGCCCCGCCCACGCCGATGGCGATCATGCCCAGGCCGCCGGCGTTGGGCGTGTGCGAGTCGGCGCCGATCATGAGGCCGCCGGGGAAGGCATAGTTCTCCAGCACGACCTGGTGGACGATCCCCGCCCCCGGGCGCCAGAAGTCGATGCCGAACTTGCGCGCCGCCGAGCGCAGGAAGTTGTAGACCTCCTCGTTCTCGCGGATCGCTCGCTGCAGATCGTCGGCGGCGCCGGACTCCGCCCGGATCAGGTGGTCACAGTGCAACGAAGTGGGCACGGTGACCCGCTTGCGGCCCGACATCATGAACTGGAAGAGGGCCATCTGGCCGGTGACGTCCTGCAGCGCGACCCGGTCGACGCGCAGTCTCAGGATCGCCTTGCCCCGCTCCCACACCTGCGCATCGAAGTCCCAGCAGTGCGCGGACAGGATCTTCTCGGTGAGGGTCAGGGGCCGGCCGAAGCGGCGCCGGGCGTGAGCGATGCGGTCGGCCATGGAGGCGTAGAGCGAGCGCACGTGCGAGACAGACATCAGAGCCTCCCTCTTCGCGGGCAAAAAGAGCGCCTCCCCACCATGGAGGGAGGCGTCGTAAATCACGAATTACTCTAACGCTCTGCGCACGGGGGGTCAAGAACGGCGGCGACGGCGGACAATTGAATTTCCTCGCGACGGCCGCGCGCGCGATGATCGTCGCCACGGGAGGAAGTGCGATGGATGCCCCGCCCCTGGTGCGGGACGCGCGCGAGCGCGACCTCCCGCGCATCGTGGCGATCTACAACGAGGCCATTCCGGGACGCCGCGCCACCGCCGACACCGAGCCGGTCTCGGTCGCGAGCCGCCAGGCGTGGTTCGACGAGCACACGCCCGAGCGGCGACCGCTCTGGGTGGCCGAGCGAGACGCCGTCATCCTGGGCTGGCTGTCCCTGCAGTCGTTCTACGGCCGTCCGGCCTACGCCGCGACGGCGGAGGTCAGCGTCTACGTGAGCGACGGCGCCCGCCGGGGTGGCGTCGGCCGCCTGCTGCTGCGCCGCGCCGTCGAGCGCGGGCCCGGGCTCGGCCTGGCCACCCTCGTGGCCTTCGTCTTCGGCCACAACGAGCCGAGCCTGCGCCTGTTCGAGGGCGAGGGCTTCGCGCGCTGGGGACACCTGCCGCGCGTGGCGCGACTCGACGGAATCGAGCGCGATCTGCTGATCCTGGGGCGACAGCTTGCTTGACGCATGAACGCGGCGCGGCTTCGACGCGCCGCCGGACGCGCGCGGTCAGGCGCGCAGGCCGAGGAGCTTGCGCGTGGCGAGCTGGCGCAAGCGCACGATCGAGGCCGTCGGAGCCAGGCCCATCGGACACG
>JBKOZA010000381.1:0-6072 GCA_046725675.1 Candidatus Methylomirabilota bacterium | reverse complement strand
ACGTCGACCTCGGCGCCGACGCCGCTCTCACCGAGCAGGCGCGGCAGGTCGATACCGAGCCCGTCGGAAAGGTCCATCATCGCCGTCACCCCGCCGGCCCCGGCCAGCCACGCGCCCTCGGCCACGCGGGCGGTGGGGCGCAGGTGGGCGGCGGTCAGCTCGGCGAGCTGGGCGGCGTCCACCTCCGCCGGAGCCGTCTCGCGCTCGAGCACCGCGAGGCCGGCGGCCGCGCGCCCCAGGGTGCCGGTGACCGCGACCGTGTCGCCGGCACGAGCGGTCGAGCGTAGCCGCGGCGTCGCCGCCTCCCCCAGGAGGGTGACGTTGATGAGCCAGCCGGACGGGGAGGCCGACGTGTCACCGCCCACGATGGCGACCTGGTGGGCTCTGGCCACCGCCAGTGCGCCCTCGTAGAACGCTTCGATCTCCTCGGCGCTGGTACCCTCGGGGCAGGCGAGCGCGACGAGCGCCCACCGCGGTCGGCCACCCATGGCCGCGATGTCGGAGAGGTTGACGGCGATCGATTTCCAGCCGATGTCGGCGGGCTCGGCCCACCGGCGGCGGAAGTGGACGTCCTCGATCATGAGATCGGTCGTGGCTAGCAGCGCGACGTCGGACCGCGGCTCGAGCACCGCGCAGTCGTCGCCGATGCCCACGCGGACGCCGCCGGTGCCGTTCCGGGTCGCCGCCAACGCCCGGATCGCGCGGACCAGCGCATCCTCGCCGTTCACGCGACGACCCCCACCGGCGCGGCCACGCCGAGGAAGTTGGCGAGCAGTCGCTTGCCCTCGAGCGTGAGGATGGACTCGGGGTGAAACTGCACCCCCTCGATCGGATGATGACGATGGCGGAGGCCCATCACCTCGCCATCCTCGGAGCGGGCCGTGATCTGCAGCGCGTCGGGGACCGTGTCGGCCAGCACCACGAGCGAGTGGTAGCGGGTCGCCACCATGGGGTTCGGCAGCCCGGTGAAGACCCCGCGGCCATCGTGGCGGATGTCGGACGTCTTGCCGTGCATCTGCGTACGGGCCCGGGCCACGGTCGCCCCAAACGCCTGGCCGATGGCCTGGTGGCCGAGGCAGACGCCGAGGATGGGCGTGGTCGGGCCGAGGCGACGGATCACCTCGACCGACACCCCGGCCTGATCGGGGTTCCCGGGACCGGGGGAAATGACGATCCGCTCGGGGGCGAGCCGGGCGACGGCGTCGACGTCGAGGGCGTCGTTGCGGACGACCTCCAGGGTCGCACCCAGCTCTCCCAGGTACTGGACGAGGTTGTAGGTGAACGAGTCGTAGTTGTCGATGACGAGAATCATGGCCGGCTCGGCGTCGCCGCCATCCGCAGCGCGAGCACGAGCCCCCGCGCCTTGGAGCAGGTCTCCAGCCATTCGGTCTTGGGGTCGGAGTCCGCGACGATGCCGGCGCCGACCTGCACCGACGCCCGGTGGCGGTGGCAGACGATCGTCCGGATGGTGATGCAGGAGTCGAGATTGCCCGAGTACGACACGTAGCCCACGGCGCCCGCATAGGGCCCGCGCTGGGTCGGCTCGATCTCGTCGATGATCTCCATGGCTCGGATCTTGGGCGCGCCGGTGACGGTGCCCGCCGGAAAACACGCGCGCAGGACGTCGAAGGCGTCGGCGCCCGGCGCGAGCCGGCCGACCACGTGACTGACCAGGTGCATCACGTGCGAGTAGCGCTCGGTCGCCATGAACTCGGTGACCTTGACGGAGCCCAGTTCGCAGACGCGGCCCACGTCGTTGCGCCCGAGGTCGACGAGCATGACGTGCTCGGCGCGCTCCTTGGGGTCGGTCTTCATCATCTGCTCGATCGCCTGGTCCTCGCTCTGGGTGACCCCACGCGGGTGCGTACCGGCGATGGGCCGCTCCTCGACCCGGTCGCCCTCGACCCGCACCAGCACCTCCGGCGACGAGCCGACAATCGTCGTCGGGCCCAGGCGCAGGTAGAAGAGATACGGCGATGGATTGATGGTCCGCAGCGCTCGGTACACGGTGAACGGATCCGCCTCCAGCGGGCAGTCGAGTCGACGCGCCAGCACGATCTGGTAGGCGTCTCCGGCCGCGATGTACGCCTTGGCCCGGCGGACCGCGTCGGAGAACACGGGCTCGTCCAGCGTGGACGTGAAGCCGTCCTCGCCGAGGGCGAGCAGCGGAGCGGTCGCCGGCAGCGTCAGGGCGGTCGAGCGGGCCGGGCGAGCCAGCTTCGCCAGCGTCATGCCGATGCGCACCGCGGCCTGGTCGTACGCGCGGTCGAGCGACGCCGGATCGCGCTCGGCCACGTGGGCGTTGGCGATCACGAGCAGCCGGTGCCGCAGATTGTCGAAGACCAGCAGCGTGTCGCTGAACATGAACACCGCGTCCGGCAACCCGAGGTCGTCACGCGTTCGGCGCGGCAGGCGCTCCATGTGCCGCACCATGTCGTACGCCAGATAGCCGACGGCTCCGCCCTGGAACCGTGGCAACCCAGGGACGGAGACCGGCTTGAAGTCGGCGAGCAGACGACGCAGCGCCTCGAGCGGGTCGCCGTCGGCTAATCGCTGAGGCCGACCGGCTCCGCGTCGCAGACTGATCCGACCGTTCTTGGCGCTGAGGACCATGAGCGGATCGGTCCCGAGGAACGAGTATCGGGCCCACACCTCGCCGCCTTCCACGGACTCCAGGAGGAACGAGTATGGACCCGGGCGCAGGCGGAGGTAGGCGGACAAAGGCGTGTCCAGGTCCGCCGGGAGCTCGGCGAACACGGGCACGAGGTTTCCCTGGCTCGCGAGGTCGCGAAACTCCTCGCGGGTCGGAGAGAGGGTCGGGATCCCTATGCCTGCGGAGCTGATGCGAAGCTCAGCGGCGACGCGCTACACGGCCAGCGCGTCCAGCTTCTCCTTGAGCTTGGCCCTGGGCACGGCACCGATCACCTGGTCGACGACCTTGCCGGCCTTGACGAACAGGATCGTCGGAATCGAGCGGATGCCATAGCGACCGGCCAGTCCGTGATTCTCGTCCACGTTGACCTTGGCCAGGGTCACCCGACCCGCAGACTCACGGGCGAGATCCTCGAGAACCGGGGCGATGGCCCGGCACGGGCCACACCACTCGGCCCAGAAATCCACCATCAGCAGCCCCTGATGCTCCGTCAGGGCCTCATCGAAATTCGCCTCTGTCAGGTGGACCGTTTTTGGGTCGCTCATTCGCTCCGCCCTCCATAAAAGTCAACGCCAACGCTAACATGGACGGCGCGCCGGCGCAACCTCGCCGGAGCGTACACGAGGTTTCCCTTGTCACTTTGACACCCGATCCGCTAGAGTTAGCTTTACTCTTATGGACCCCGCAAAGATCCTGTTAGTCGACGACGAGAAGTCGATCCTACTGCTGCTCAAGGAGGCCCTCACGCAGTGGGGGTACGACGTCACGTGCGCGTCCTCGGCGGTGGAGGCGCTCGAGTTCCTCAAGAACGGCCTCTTCGACGCCCTCATCACCGACGTCCGCATGCCCGACATGAGCGGTCTCGACCTCCTCCGGGAGATCCGCAAGCAGGACGAGACGATCGAGGTCGTCATGATGACGGGCTATCCGACGATCGCCTCGGCCGTCCAGGCGCTCAAGGAGGGCGCGTACGACTACCTCTCCAAGCCCCTGATCCTGGACGAGCTGCGCCACCTCATGGCGCGAATGATGGAACGCCGCTTCCTTCGGGGCGAAGTCCACACGCTGAGGGCTCGCCTGGGCGAGGAGCTGGCCGTCAGCGACATGGTCGGCTCGTCGACAGCCATGCAGAAGGTCAAGGAGGTCATTGGCAAGGTGGCGGTGACCGACTCGCCGGTCCTGATCGAAGGCGAGAGCGGCACGGGCAAGGAGCTGGTGGCGGCGGCCATCCACCGACTCTCCGCTCGCGCCAAGCGGTCCTTCATTCCCGTGAACTGCAGCGCGATTCCCCAGGACCTGCTCGAGTCCGAGTTCTTCGGGCACGTGCGCGGCGCGTTCTCGGGCGCGGTGGCCGACGCGCTGGGGCTGTTCCGAGGCGCTGACGAGGGGACGATCTTCCTGGACGAGATCGCCGAGCTGTCTCCAAGCCTCCAGGTGAAACTCCTGCGGGTTCTCCAGGAGATGCAGGTCCGACCGGTGGGTTCCACGAAGGCCTTTCCGGTGGACGTGCGCGTCATCGCCGCCACCAATCGCGATCTCGAGCGCGCGATGACCGAGGGCAGCTTTCGCCAGGATCTCTTCTACCGGCTGAACGTGGTCCGCATCACGCTGCCACCGCTGCGCGAGCGGCGCGACGACATTGGGGCGCTGGTGACGCACTTCTTGCGCCGCTTCAACCGCCGCTTCCATCGTGAGGTCCGGGGCGTGGTGCCGGAAGCGCTGGCCGCCCTGAGCGCGTACAGCTTCCCGGGCAACGTGCGAGAGCTCGAGAACCTGATCGAGCGGGCCTACGCCATGGGCGCCCGTGACCAGATCACGCTGGCCGACCTCCCGTCGCTGGGACGGACCCCCGTGATAGCGCCGGCCGCGCCGGCTGGCCCCCAGGCCATCCCGACCCTCGCCGATGTCGAGCGGGAACTGATCCTCAGGGCGCTCGCCGTCTTCCAGGACGACAAGGAGGCGGCGGCGCGGGCCCTCGGGATCTCACGCCGCACGATCTACCGGCGCCTGAAGGAGTACGGCGTCTTGTGATCCCCCGGGGAGAGAGCCGAGCGCTCCTCCCGATTAGCCGGTGAGGCTGCAAATCTTTCGGTAGGGATCCTGGCAAGCACAGCAACAACTGCCGCAGGCCGTCAGCCAGCGTGCCGCTCCGGCACGCTGGCGCACTCGGAACAGCAAGAAAACCGGCTATTTCCAGGGGCTTCGGCTTTGGCACGGGCGACGCATCGAGGCGTGCCTATGCTTGACACTGAGATTGCTCACGCGCAGCTGAACTCCAAGCTGGAAGTGACGATCGGGATCAGCACCGATGCCGATCCTGACACCGCCATCGCGCAGGCGGCCGGCCTCGCCGGCCGGGGGCTTGGAAGCGTCAATCCCGACTTCGCTCTCGTCGTGACGGCTGGTCGAGCGGCGCGCGACGCCGTCGGCTCGCTACGCGAGGTGCTCGGACAGATTTCCGTGGCGGGGGGTGCCGCCACTTTGCTTCTCACGGACAACGGCCCTTCGAATCAAGGCGCGCTGGTCGTTTGCGTGGCCAACGCGGACGGCGCCGCCAGCGGTGTCACTGCGACCGCTGGTCGCGACATCCACGAGGCCGGGCAGGCGGCGGCTCGACTGATGCTCGCGGGCTGGCCCTTCCGCGCACGGTATCCGCGCGGACTGGCCTTCGCCTTCGCGCGTCCCGGCGGCGACGACACCGCCCAGACATTCCTCGCCGCCTGGCGTGACTTCATGGGGCCTAAGATGCGAACGATCTGCACCGTGCTCGGAGGCGTCACCTATGGTCGGGGGGCAGCGCATCCCCTGGCCAGCGTCGCCAGTATCGAGGCGCCGTATGCCTCCGGTATCGGCTACACCGACGCCACGCCCGCCGACGGGGTGACGCCGACTGCCGAAACGCTGGCGCACGGCGCCGCCGACGCCATGCTCACCGCGGTGAAGCGGCTGGAAGGCCGGCCCGCCCGGCTCGTGCTCGCCATCGAGAGCGTGTCGCGGCAGCGCATGCTGGGCTCGGCCTGCTCGCGTGAGTGGGCATCGATGCGGAGCCTGCTCGACGAGGGCACGCCGTGCGTCGGCTGGGTCGCCGAGCACGTTGCCGCTTATGGGCGGGGCGTGCAGCCGACGGGTGCGCCCGGTGTGCTGGTCGTCGTGACGCTGGGAGACACACCTCGTTAAACACTCGGCGGGGGACTTCGCCCCCCGGCTGACGGTCGTCGCGCCCTGACGGCGCACTCCTCCCTGCTATCCCCCAGAAACTCGGATTGCGGGCGGAGCCCGCGCTCGGAGCATCGGATCTCAAAGCGTTCGGTGGAGCCAGGGCTCCTGGCTCCCGGCACTTCGCGCCACTCGAGAGATTGGTCAGCGGGTGGTGTAGCGTTCGAGGAGGTCGAGGGCGAGGAGGTCGGGGTCGCGTTCGG
>JBKOZA010000380.1:0-1273 GCA_046725675.1 Candidatus Methylomirabilota bacterium | reverse complement strand
GTCGCCGAGGTCCTCGACCGGGAACTGGCCAGGCCGGGCTGGAAACACGAGAGCGTGGCCATCGGCGCGGCGACAGATCCCTACCAGCCCGCCGAGGGACGTTACCGCCTCACGCGCCGGTGCCTCGGTGTGCTGGCGGCGGCGCGGAATCCGTTCAGCATCGTCACCCGCGGCCCGATGATCGTCCGCGACGTCGACGTGCTGCAGGACGCCGCACGGCGGGCCGAGGTCGGCGTCAGCTTCTCGATCCCCACGCTGGATGCTGACGTCTGGAGACGCACCGAGCCGGGGACGGCGCCGCCTCACCAGCGATTGCGGGCGCTGCGCGCGCTCGTCGAGGCCGGCATCGACGCGGGGGTGGGCATGGCGCCGATCCTGCCGGGGATCTCGGACCATCCCTCCCAGCTCGCCGACGTCGTGCGGGCCGCTCGCGAGGCGGGCGCCACCGGGGTGTGGTGCAACGTCCTGCACCTCCGCCCCGGCACGCGCGAACATTTCCTGGAGGGCGTGGCCCGTCACTGGCCCGCGCTCCTGCCTCGCTACGAGGAGCTGTACCGGTCGGCGTATCTCGACCGACGCGACGCCGAGCCCATCAAGACGCGCGTGGCCGCGCTCCGCGCGCAGTTCGCGATCGCCGACCGCCGGCTGCGCCCGCTCGAGCCCCCGCCGGCGCCGAGCCAGCTGCAACTCGCCATGTGAGCGTGTCTGCGAGCGTGGACTCTAGGCGGGCAACGCTCGCTCGGCTATCATCGCGCCATCATCCAGACTGAGTTCCTCCACGAGACGGTCCGGCGTATCTGGGGCTACGATCGCTTTCTCCCTCTGCAGGAAGACGCGATCGCCTGCGTGCTCGAGGGCCGCGACTCCCTCGTGGTGCTGCCGACCGGCGGGGGTAAGTCGCTCTGCTACCAGGCGCCCGCCGCCCACCGCCGCCGTCTGGCCGTCGTCGTCTCGCCGCTGATCGCGCTCATGAAGGATCAGGTCGACGGCCTACGCCAGGCCGGCGTGCCGGCCGCCGCGCTCAACAGCAGCCAGACGCCGGCGGACCGGGCCGCTGTGATGCGGGCCGTCGCCGGGGGCGCCGTGCAGTTGCTGTATCTGGCGCCCGAGCGCCTGGTGATGGATGGCTTCCTGGAGCGGCTGCAGCGAGCGACCCCCGCGTTCTTCGCGGTGGACGAGGCCCACTGCATCAGCCAGTGGGGCCACGACTTCCGTCCGGAGTACCGGCAGCTGCGCGCGCTGCGGACGGCATTTCCCGCGGTCGCCGTGCACG
>JBKOZA010000379.1:0-5847 GCA_046725675.1 Candidatus Methylomirabilota bacterium | reverse complement strand
CGGAGGTTCAGGAGCTGGACGTCGACGTCGGGGGCGGCGTAGCCGTAGGCGCGGTCGTGGGCGTCGTCGAACTGCTTGCGGAGGCCGGGCCAATCGTCGAGATCGGCCAGCGTGACCGTCACCGTGTGCTCCTGGCCGAGGTAGCGCAGGTCGACCGCGCGGTGCATGACCGGCGGGCCGTCGCCGGGGAGGATCGAGGAGATCTCCTCCTGCATCTCCGCGTAGCGGGCCTGCCCCCAGGCGGCGTCCGTGTGCTCGAGCGGCTCCAGCACCGTGCGCACCAGATCGTGACGCAGGTCGGTGGCCAGCATGCCCCACGCCGAGAAGGTGGACGGCGCCGGCGGGACGACCACGCGGGGAATGCCCAGCTCGCGCGCGATGGCGACGGCGTGCAGCGGGCCGCCGCCGCCGTACGCAGCCAGCGTGTAGTCGCGCGGGTCGAGACCGCGCCCGGCGGTGATGCTCCGCACGGCCAGCGCCATCTTGACGTCGGCGAGTCGCACGACGCCGGCGGCCGCGCTCGCGCGCGACAGGCCCAGCGGCCGCGCCAGCGCGTCGTCGATCGCGCGGCCGGCCGCCGGCGCATCCAGGGGCATCGAGCCGCCGAGGAAGCGCGAGCCGTCGATCCGGCCGAGCACGACGTTGGCGTCGGTCACGGTCGGCTCGGCGCCGCCCAGCGCGTAACACACCGGGCCGGGCTCGGCCCCCGCGCTGCGAGGACCCAGCGCCAGCGCGCCGCCGGTGTCGATCCACGCGATCGTGCCGCCGCCGGCGCTCACCTCGCGGATGTCGATCACGGGGATACGCAGCGGGCGGCCGTCCACCTGGTACTCGTCGGTGGTCTGCACGAGCCCGTGCTCGACGATCGCGCACTTGGCGGTCGTGCCGCCCATGTCGAAGGAGATCAGCCGCTCGATCCCCAGTGCGGCGGCCAGGCTCGTGCAGCCCACGGCGCCGGCCGCCGGGCCCGACTCGATCGTGTGCACGGGCTTGGCCCGGGCCGCCTCCAGCGAGAGCGCCCCGCCGTTGGACTGGGTGATCAGCAGGCGCCCGCGGAAGCCGCGCTCGCCCAGCCGTCGCCCGAACGCCCCGAGATAGCCCTCGACGATCGGCAGCACGTAGGCGTTCACCACGGTCGTGCTCGTCCGCTCGTACTCGCGCCACTCCTGGGTGAGCCGGTGCGAGACGGAGATGGCCACGCCCGGCAGCTCCTCGGCGAGGATCTGGGCGGCGCGCTGCTCGTGGGCCGGATTGCGATAGGAGAACAGGAATGTCAGGGCGACCGCCTGCACGCCGTCGGCGTTCAGGCGCCGCGCGGCCGCCCGCACGGCGGTCTCGTCGAGCGGCGCCAGCACCTCCCCGCGCGCGCTCAGCCGCTCGCGCACCTCCAGGCACCGCCCCCGCGGCACCAGCGGCGTCGGTCGCCGGTAGAGGACGTCGTACATGCGCAGGAAGTTGCCCCGCCCGATCTCGAGCACGTCGCGAAAGCCCTCGGTGGTGACGAGACCGGTGCGGGCGCCCTTGCCCTCGACCAGCGCGTTGATGCCGATGGTCGTCCCGTGGATGACGAGGCGGCAGTCCTCGAGGCGAACGCCGGCCTGGTCGACGCAGCGCAGGACGCCGTCGAGCAGCGCCTGGGGCGTGCTCAGCGCCTTCGTGTTGGCCACGGCACCCGTCGCCTCGTCGAGCGCGACGAGATCCGTGAAGGTGCCGCCGATGTCGACGCCGATCCTCAGGGCCACAGGGCCCGCAGTATAGGACCGCCGCCGCCGGGTGTCACGTCCCCGCCGGGCGGGCCCTCCCCGCGAACGTCGGCATGACCTCCTTGGCGAAGGCCGTGAGCTGCTCGAGCATGACGGACTTGGGCGTGCCCATGCTGATGCTGACGTTCACGTACTCGAGCCCGGGGTAGCGCGACTCCAGATCTTTTAGATACGCGATGAGATCCTCCGGCGGGCCCGCGAACCAGGAGCCGTTCTGCATGTAGTGCTCGACCGTCGGCACGCCGGCGGCCCCCCAGCCACCGCGCCGGGTCGAGGCGGCCAGCTGGCCGGGCGTGATGCCGGGCACGAAGCCGAGCGGCCCGAACATCTTCACGTGCTCCTCGTAGTAGGGTGTGATCTCGCGGATCGCCTTGGCCCGGGTCTCGGCCAGGTGGATGAAGATGCCGAGGCAGAGATTCTCGCCGGGCTTCAGATGGCGACCGGCGCGGGCGGCGGCCTCTCGATAGCCCTTGATGGGGCCTTCCGCCATCGTCGCCGCTCCGCCACCGATGATGCCTCTGATGTCGTGCCGGATCATGAAGTCGAGCGCGCGGGGGCTGGCGCTCACGATCGGCTGCCAGCACTCCACCGGCAGGTGGATCGGGCGAGGGACGAGCGTGATCTCCTTCAGCTCGTAGCCCCGGTACGGCACCGCCGGGGGCAGCGTGTAGTGCTTGCCGTGGTGCGAGAACGACTCCTGGTTGAACGCCTTGAAGATGATCTCGACCTGCTCCTCGAACAGCTCCCGGTTGGCCTCCTGGTCGAGGATGGGCGCGCCGAAGCTCTCGACCTCGCGCGAGTGGTAGCCGCGGCCGACGCCGAAGATCACGCGGCCCCCGGTGAGGATGTCGGCGGTCGCGTAGTCCTCGGCCAGCCGCAGCGGATGCCACATCGGCGCGATGTTGAAGCCGCAGCCGATCTTGATCTGCCGGGTGACGTGGGCCAGGTGCACCGCGGCCATGAGGATGTTGGGGATGCACTCGTAGCCCTCGTGCTGGAAGTGATGCTCGGCCAGCCAGATCGCGTGATACCCGAGCGCATCCATCGTCGTGGCGACCGCGTCGGTTTTCTCGAAGACGCTGGCCAGATGGTCGTTGGAATAGCGGCGCTCGTTGGCCGGCGTGGCCGCCTGGCCCATGTCCGGCAGGTCCACGTGGCCCGCGTACACGGTGGCGAACTTCGTGATCATCGCGTCCTCCCTGGACTACGCTGGGTCATGCCGAGGTCCCGTCTGCGCGCGCTCGCGGCCCGTGTCCTGCCCGTGGCCGTGCTGGCGGCCGCGCTCGTGTACGCGGGCGACTGGCTGGCGGCGGTCGTCAGGGCGCACCCGTTCGAGACCCTGGTCTTCTACCTCGCCACCCCGTTGAAGAACGGGCGGGTCGAGGTGTTCTACGACCAGCCCCAGACCGAAATCTGCGTGCGCGCGCTCTTTCCGCACTTCGGTCGCCGGCCGTGCTGGTACGCACGCCGGCAGCGCATTCACTACGCCGGCGCGAAGATGCTGGTCGAGGCCACCGCGTCGGCCGCGCCGGCTCCTCCGCCGTGGGCCACCGCGAAGGCGCGGTCCCGCTGGAGCACGGGCATCACCCGCTCGGCGAAGAGCCGCATGTTGAGCTGCGCCTCCTCGTGCGGCATCCCGCCGTAGCCGAACTCCACCACGAGATGGTCCAGGCCGGTCAGGCGCTGCAGCTCGCCGATCTGCTGCAGGCAGTCGTCGGGCGTGCCGACGACCTGGATCTTCACGTAGAACTCGGTGGCCTTCTGCCGGTAGCTCGGGTCCTGCATCTTCGAGTACGTCTTGGCCATGCCGCCGTAGAACTCGTAGCCCTTCACGGAGCCGAGGTGGCCGTCGGAGAACTTGTAGTGGCGGTCGATCGAGTCGAACTTGCGGGCCAGGTACTGCACCGCCCGCTCGTGGGCCTCGGAACGGCTCTCGGCCACCGACACGTTGGTCGAGATGATCGGGGGCCGCGGCGCGTGGCCGACGCCGACGGTGATGTCGCGATAGCGCCGGATGTCCTCGGCCGCCTTGGGCCACTCGTTCTGCATGATCACGAGCAGGCCGAAGCCGAGCTTGGCCATGATCTCCGCCGACTCGGGACTCACCGACGAGGCGTAGAATCGCCGCTCGGGGTGCGAGATCGGGCGCGGCCGGATGGAGGTGGGCGGGATCTTGAAGAACTCACCGTCCCAGTCGAACACCTCCTGGGTGAGCGCCTTCAGCACGATCCTGGCCGCTTCCACGAAGCGCGGGCGGGCCTCCTCCATGGGGACGCGGAAGCCGGCGTACTCCACGCTGGCCGCCCCACGGCCGAACCCAAAGACGCAGCGGCCGTTGGACAGGACGTCCAGCAGCGCGATCTCCTCGGCCACCCGCACCGGATCGTGCCACGGCAGGACGATGACCGCGGTGCCGAGCGTGATCCGCCGCGTGCGGCCGGCGATGTAGCTCAGCAGCTGGGTCGGTGACGGCGACATGGCGTAGCCGGTGAAGTGGTGCTCGAGGGCGAAGACCGAGTCGAAGCCGAGCGGCTCGGCGAGATCGCCCAGGGCCAGGTGCTCGGCCACGACCGAGGCGTCCGAGCGTCCTTCCTTGGTCAACATGTTGAGCGAGACGCCGACCTTCATGATGGCCTCCTGGTGGCGGGGCGATCGTCGGAGGGGTGGTGGCCGAGCAGCGCCGAGATCGCGCGCGCGGCGTCCCTGGCCTCGGCCGCGAGCTGGCGAAGCCGGGGCCGGAGCCGATCGGTCGGTCCGGCGATCGTGCAGGCGCCGATGACGGCGCCGTGGCGGTCGAAGATAGGCGCCGCCACGCCGGAGGCGCCGCGCACCATCTCGTCCACGCTGACACAGACACCCGTGCGCTGGGTCTCCTCCAGCGAGGCACGCAGGACGCCAATGGTGGTGACCGTCCGCTCGGTGTGGCGCTCCAGCGGAAGCGCGTTCAGGATCTCCTCGCGCCGCGCGGGCGGCAGGAACGCGAGAATGACCTTGCCGGTGGAGGTGGCGTGCAGCGGCCGCCGATCGCCGACGCCGGCCGCGTAGCGGATGATCTGCTCGCTCTCCACCTTGTCGACGTAGATCACCGACAGCCCGTCACCGGCCAGCGCGCCGAGGAACACCGTCTCCCCGGTGCGGCGCATCAGCGCCAGCAGCGCGGCTCGGGCCACGTCCGACAGCTCACGGTGCGCGGCAGCGCCGGCCCCCAGCGCCAGGGCCCGGGGGCCGAGCCGGTAGGCGCCGGTGTGGGTCTGCTCCAGCAGTCCGCGCGCCGCCAGCGCGCGCAGGAGGGCGAGCAGGCTGCTCTTGGGCGCCTCCAGCTGCGCGCTGATCTCCCGCAGCGCGAGTCCCTCGCGGCTGGCCACCAGCAACTCGAGGATGTCGACGACCCGGTTGGCGGCCCGATGACCGGGCGGCGCCGGCGAGGATCGCGTTCCCGTGCGGACGCTCACCCTCGCACCTCGAAGCCGAACAGGCGGGCAGCGTTGAGACCGAGGACCTTCGCCCGCGCGCCGTCGGACAGTCCGCCCATCGTGCGCTCGATGGCCTCGGCCGAGTGGGGCCAGGTGCCCTCGTGGTGCGGGTAGTCGTTGCCCCACATGAAATTGTCGTCGAGGCCCCGCGCCTCGGCGAGGGCGAGCCCGGCCGGGTCTTCCTGGAACGAGGCAAAGCCGTGCGCGCGGAAGTACTCGCTGGGCAGCCTGGTCAGCTTCGGCCGGACCCAGAAGTGGTGCTTCTTGTACGCCTCGTCCATGGCGTCGAGCAGCCACGCCACCCAGCCGATGCCGGCCTCGATCGTGGCGAAGCGCAGCCGCGGAAAGCGGGAGAGCACGCCGGAGGCGCAGAGGTTGGCCACCGGCTCGATCGTCGGCGACAGCGAGTGCGAGACGTAGTTGATGACGGCGCCGCCGTTGCCGCGGCTCGCCCGCGGGTCGCGCCCGGTGGAGACGTGGAAAGTGACCGGCAGTCCCGCGTCCTGGATCGTCGCCCACAGCGGATCGAACACCGGCAGGTTGTAGTTGGGATGATCGACGTCGTGGGCGCCCCAGATCGGCTTGCAGGGAAGGGTCAGGGCCCGGAAGCC
>JBKOZA010000378.1:0-4199 GCA_046725675.1 Candidatus Methylomirabilota bacterium | reverse complement strand
TTCGTCGAGCAGACCGTTGGCGCCGTCCTCGGCGCTGCGATGCTCGTGGCCTTCGACGTCGGGGGCGAAGCGGGCATCGCTCCGGAAGCGCTGGCGATGGAGATGTACATGTCGGGGGAGATGGAGGGCGTGTTCCGCGCGTTCCGGGAGGCCGGGTTCCTCCGGGCCTCCGAGGAGCACGGCCCGACCGCGCTCTTCGGCGGCATCACCCGCACGTTCGAGCTGGACCGCGAGGCCATGGCGACCAGCTTCCGCGCGATCCTGAAGGACATCACCAGCGGTGCCTTCGCCCGGCGGTTCCAGGACGAGGCGCAGAGCGGCTACCCGATGCTCACGGTGGCGCGCGAGATGACGCGCGGCAGCTCGCCGATCACCGACGCCGAGGAGCGCCTGCGACGCCTCATGCGATGATCACCACCACGGTCGTCGGCAGCTATCCCCAGCCCGACTGGCTCGTGGATCGCGAGAAGTTCAAGACGAACGCCGTTCCGCGGATCCGGCGACCGGAGGTCTGGCGGGTGGCGCCGCCGTGGCTGGACGAGGCGCAGGACGATGCCGTGCGGCTCGCCGTCGCCGACATGGAGCGGGCCGGCATCGACGTCGTCAGCGACGGCGAGCAGCGGCGCGAGTCCTACTTCAACCGGTTCGCCACCGCGCTGGGCGGCGTCGATCCCGACCGGCCGGGCAGCGCCATCGCACGACTGGGCCGGCCCACGCCGGTGCCGCGCGTCGTCGGTCCGATCGAGCGGCGGGGGCCGGTGTCGGTGGCCGAGGCCTCGTACCTGCGCTCGGTCACCAGCCGCCGCATCAAGATCACCGTGCCGGGCCCGTTCACGCTCTCGAGCCTCGCCCAGGACGAGCACTATCGCGACCCCGCGGCCCTGGCGATGGCCTACGCCGCCGCGGTCAACGCCGAGCTGCGCGAGCTGGAGCCCATCGTCGATTGGCTCCAGCTCGACGAGCCCTATCTGCAGGCGCACCCCGACCGCGCCCGCGCGTACGGCGTCGCGGCCATTGACCGCGCGCTGGCCGGCCTGCACAAGCCGACCTGCATCCATCTCTGCTTCGGCTACGCGTTCACCCACGCCCTGGCCGGTTCCACGAAGTCGGGCGGCTATCAGTTCCTCGCCGAGCTCGATCGCTCGGTCGCCACCCAGGTCTCGATCGAGGCGGCCCAGCCGAAGCTGGACCTCTCCGTGCTGGCCGGACTGCCGTCCAAGACGATCGTGCTCGGCGTCGTCGATCTCGGCGATCCCTCGCCGGAGACGCCGGACGCCGTCGCCCGCCGCCTCGACGCCGCCCTGAAGCACGTCCCTGCCACCCGCCTGGTGGCGGCCCCCGACTGCGGGATGAAGTACCTGTCGCGCGGCCTCGCCCGCGCCAAGCTCACCGCGCTCGCCGCCGGCGCCGCGCTGCTGACCCGGGGTACTTGACAGAACCGAACGATCGTACTATTTTTTGGTCCATGGCGGCGCGGCCGACGACCAAGGGCGAGCAGACGCGGGAGGCGATCCTCACGCACGCCCTCGGCCTCGCCACCCGCATTGGCATCGAGGGCCTCACCATCGGCCGGCTGGCCGAGGACCTCCGGATGTCGAAGAGCGGCCTGTTCGCCCACTTCCGCTCGAAGGAAGCCCTGCAGCTCGAGATGCTGAAGCTGGCCGGGGCCCGCATGGTCGATAGCGTGGTCAAGCCCGCGCTGGCGGCGCCGCGCGGCGAGCCGCGCGTGCGCGCCCTCTTCGAGCGGTGGTTAGCCTGGGAGCGGTCGCCGAGCCTGCCCGGCGGCTGTCCGTTCATGGCCGCTTCGTTCGAGCTCGACGACCGGCCGGGCCTCGTGCGCGACTTCGTCGTGCAGAACCTCCGGGACTGGCTCGACACCTTGACCGGCGCCGCCCGCATCGCGGTGAGCGAGGGCCACTTCCGGGCCGACCTCGACTGTGAGCAGTTCGCGCACGACTGCCAGGGCATTGGCCTGGCGTTCGTGCACGCCGCCCGCCTGATGCGCGATCCCCGGGCTCGCGAGCGCGCGCAGACGGCGTTCGACGGGCTCGTCGGCGCCGCCCGCGCGCCGGGATTCGCCGGGTCGCGCTCCGTCACCGCCACCGCTGCCGGCGGCCGCCGCCGCTAAGCCTCGAGAGGAGACCCGTGATGACCGACGCCGAGTTCGTCGCGATGGAAAATAGCACGATCGTTCGATCCTCAAAGCCCTCCCGGCTGCTCCCGGTGGTCCGCGCCGGCAACCGGCTGCTGTCCGCGCTGGCGCCGTCGGTGGCGGCCCGCCTCGCCGAGCGGCGGTTTCTCACGCCATCGCGGCCGCGCCGGCCCGACGCCGAGCTCGCGCTGCTCGCCACCGCGCGGGCGCGGCCGCTGTTCGTCGGCACGCGCCACATCGAGCTGTGGCTGTGGGGCGCCGGCCCGAGCGTGCTGCTCGTGCACGGCTGGGGCGGGCGCGGCACCCAGCTGGGAGCGTTCGTGGAGCCGCTGGTGGCCCGCGGATTCTCGGTGGTCACCTTCGACGCGCCCGGCCACGGCGCCTCCGGCTCGGGGCCGGTGACCCTGCCGCAGCTGGTCGAGGCTACCCGGGCCGCCGCCGTCACCCGCGGGCCGCTGGCCGGAGTGATCGCTCACTCGCTGGGCGCCACCGTGGTGGCTCGCGCGCTCTACGAGGGACTCGACGCCGGGGCGGCCGTCTTCGTCGCGCCGGCCGCCGACCTCGTCGCTCCGGCGACCCGCTTCACGGCAACGCTGGGGTTCTCCCGCGAGGTGGGCGAGGCGATGCAGGCGCGTGTCGAGTCACGCGCGGGCCGTCCGTTCTCCGCCTTCGACGTGACGGCGCTGGCGCCCGCGCTGAGCCAGCCGCTGCTCATCGTCCACGACCGGGGGGACGCCGAGGTGTCATGGCAGCACGGCCGGTCGATCGCGCACGCGTGGCGGGACGCGGCGCTCCTGATGACCGACGGGCTGGGCCACCGGCGCATCCTGCGCGATCCCGACGTGATCGCCGCCGCCGTGGCGTTCCTGGCGGCCCGCACGGAGGAGCGACGCCTGGCGCCGCTGGCGCGGACCGCCGCGCCGACCGCCGATCCGCTGGGGACGCTGCGCGAGGTGATGTGAGCGGGCCGGTCAGCCGCCGAGCCGTCGCACCGGATTGCGCAGCGTCCCGACCCGCTCGAGCGTGATCTCGACGACGTCGCCGTCCACGAGCGCGTGCTCGTCGGGGACGAGAATGCCGGTGCCGGTGGAAAGCACCGTGCCGGGCGGGCAGGTGTTGCTCCGGCACAGCCACGCCACCAGGTCGGCGCACTGCCGCTTCATCTCCTTGGTGTTGACGCGACCCTCGTAGAGGGTGCGGCCGCCGCGCTGGATGGCGCACCTCAGCTCCAGGGTGTGGGGGTCGCCGATCTCCCCGGCGGTGACGAGCACCGGGCCGCAGGCGAAGCAGCCGTCGAAGACCTTGGACTGGGGCAGGAAGAGCGGGTTGGCGCGCTCGATGTCCCAGGCCGACAGGTCGTTGCCGATCGTGTAGGCGACGATGGCACCGCCGCGCCCGATCACGAGGGCCAGCTCGGGCTCGACCGCGGTCAGCTTCGAGTCGGCCCGCACGCCGATCGGCGCGTTCGGCCCGGCCATCCGGGCCGCCGTCGCTTTGAAGAACAGCTCGGGGCGCTCGGACTCGTACACGAAGTCGTAGATGCCCTTGGTGCGGCCGCCCTCGCCGGTGTGCGCCTCGTAGTACTCGCGACTGCGACGGTACGTGATGCCGGCCCCCCAGACTTCCGGCGGATCCAGCGGCGCCAGCAGGTGCGGCCGCCGCGGCGTCGGCGCGCGGTCGAGCGAGGCCCACGACAGGCTGGTGCGGGCCGACCGGGCGAGCGCCCGCAGGCGGCTCTCCAGGCGCGCGGCGCTGCCGGCGGCCGCGACGAGGTCGGTGACGGAGGCGACGCCCGCGCGCGGCGCCGTGATGTCGAGCACGCGATCGTCGGCGACCACGCCCACGCGCTTGCCCTTGCCGGGCACGAAGAACTGGCAGAGCTTCATGGTGACGCACCTCCGGTGCAGTGTCGGGCGAGATGATACTCGATGCGGTCGAGGCGCTCCGGGACCGACGCGGTGTCCTCCAGACGGAGCACCGGACAGGGCAGCGCGGCGAGCCACGCCTCGTGCAGCCGGCGGCAGCGCTCGGGCACGTCGAGTCCCTC
>JBKOZA010000377.1:0-1041 GCA_046725675.1 Candidatus Methylomirabilota bacterium | reverse complement strand
AGCGCGCTCTGCTCGTACGCCTGCATGTCGCCGGGGTTGTCCCACAGGCTCACCGCGAAGCCGGTGTCCTTGTCCGCCGCGTCCTGGGCCAGCCAGCGGCCGCGCAGGCCCTTGAGCGTCTTGCCCTTCGTGAGCAC
Source organism: Candidatus Methylomirabilota bacterium (assembly GCA_046725675.1). Lineage (GTDB taxonomy): Bacteria > Methylomirabilota > Methylomirabilia > Rokubacteriales > CSP1-6 > AR5. The sequence goes on along the minus strand of JBKOZA010000377.1, from coordinate 904 downwards.
GTTGTCCCGGTAGGTCCGCTCGAACTCGCCCCACGTCCCCGCCCGCAGCTTGCCCCAGGTAATGCGGATCACCATGGCTGACCTCCTGTCGATGGCTCTACGCCCCCGGCGCCTCGGGGGCGGTACTCTCCGCGGGATCGAACTCCACATGCTCCCAGATCGTCTCTGCCACGGGCCACGCGCGCAGGATCGTCGCGAGCTGGCGCGCGTCCTGAATCGGCCCGTGCTCGGCGCGAAACTCGAGGATGGCCCGCGCCTGTTCGGGTCCGATGCCAGGCAACGCGAGCAGCTCCTGAGGATTCGCGAGATTGACCCTCACCTTGTGTGGCATAGGCCCCTCCGGTCGTAGTTGCGTGCAAGACAGCTGCCTTGCGTTCAGTGACCGAGTCGGCGGGGGATCAGGGGCTCGGTGCCGAGCCCGAACCAGCGATACGAGTATCGCCGGAGGGCGCCGCTCAGCCCGAACGGCATGAAGATGATCGTGACGACCATGATGAGCCCGTAGACGAGCGCCTGCCAGACGTCCAGACCGGCCAGCAGCTCGGGCAGGATGATCAGGAACCCCGCGCCCAGCACCGAGCCGAGCAGCGAGGCCAGCCCACCCAGGATGATGATGGTGATGAACTGGATCGAGAGGAAGAAGCTGAATTCCTGGGGATCGAGGAAGCCCACGATGAACGCGCTGAGCGCGCCGGCCAGCCCGGTGTAGAGCGCGCTGACGGCGAAGGCGATGGTCTTGACCTGGGCGAGGTTGACGCCCATGGCCGCCGCCGCGCGCTCGTTGTCGCGGATGGCCAGGAACGCCCGCCCGGTCCGCCCCGCCACCAGGTTGCGCGCGAACAGCAGCATGGCGACGGTGACGACGAGCAGGAGGTAGTACTTCCGGTAGTCGGTGTCGAACGTC
>JBKOZA010000376.1:0-9399 GCA_046725675.1 Candidatus Methylomirabilota bacterium | reverse complement strand
GATCGACGGCTACACGACGGCCCCGGCGGCGGCGACGCCCGGCATGTACCGCCCGCTGTCCGACGCCTGGCCGGACTACATGGAAGCCGTCGGTCGCGAGAACAGCGTCGGGGTGCGGGCGGTCGGCGTCCCCGGCACGCTCGCGGCCTGGTGCGAGATGCTGACGCGCTTCGGCGCGCTCGACCTCGAGACGGTGACGGCACCCGCCATCCGCCACGCCGAGCACGGCTTCCGGGTCACCGGCTACCTGGCCGAGTGCCTGGCCGAGGTGGCGGGTGACCTCGCGCGCTTTCCGGCCAGCGCGCGCGTCTTCCTGCCCGGCGGCGCCCCGCTTCGCCGCGGCGAGCTGCTGGTGCAGGGCGACTACGCCGAGACCCTGCGGGCCATCGCTGCCGGTGGCCCGCCCGTGCTCTATGGGGGCGCGCTCGGCGCCCGCGTCGCCGAGCACATGGCCCGCGAGGGCGGCCTCCTCACGCTGACCGACCTCCTGCGTTATCGCACCATCGAGCGCGCGCCCGTGCGCGGTACCTATCGCGGGATCGACGTCACCGGCTGTCCACCGCCCACCGGGGGCGGCGTCCACCTCATCCAGATCCTGAACATCCTCGAGGGCCACGACGTGACCGGCCTCGGCTTCGGCACCGTCGACGGCATTCATCTGCTGGCCGAGGCCCTCAAGATCGCCTTCGCCGACCGCGCGGCGGCGACGGCCGATCCGGCGTTCCTCGACGTCCCCGTCGCGCGGCTGACGTCCAAGGAGTACGCGGCACGGAGGCGCGGCGAGCTCGACATGGCCAAGGCCGGCGCGCCGGCCCCGGCGGTGGGCGCCGGCTCGGCGTACACCACGCACGTGACGGTGGCCGACGCCGAGGGCAGCGTGGTGGCGGCGACGCAGACGATCAACAGCCTGTTCGGCTCGCGCGCGATGGTGCCCGGCACCGGCATGCTGCTCAACAACACCATGGCGCTGTTCGACCCCCACCCCGGTCACGCGCTGTCGGTCGCGCCCGGCAAGCGCATGACCAGCTCGATGGCGCCGACCATCCTGCTACGGGACGGCCGCCCGTGGCTCGCGCTCGGCCTGCCCGGCGGCGTGCGCATCTTCGCCGCCGTGCTACAGGCGATCGTGAACGTCGTCGATCACGGCATGTCGCTGCAGGAGGCCGTGGAGGCGCCACGCGTGTGGACCCAGGGTCAGGAGCTGGAAGTCGAAGCAGCCATCGGTGACGACGTGCGCCAGGGGCTGGCCGCCCGCGGCCACCACGTGGTCCCGGTGGCCCACGTCGCCGGCGGGATGGGAGCGATCGCCTTCGAGGGCGACGGCACGCTGCTCGGCGCGTCGTGCTGGCGCGCCGACGGCACCCCCATCGGCCTGGGTGGCGGTTACGCGCGCCCGGGCATTCGCTTCTGGCCCGATCGCCGTACGCCCCCCTCGTGACGAGCAGACCTCACACACCGACCAAGGAGGAATCGATGGACCGCTACACCAAGATCGTGCTGACCGTGATCGCCGTCGCGCTGGTCGTCATCGCCGTGCGGCCGCTCGTGCCGACCGTGCTCGACGCGGTCCGGCCCGAAATCGCCCAGGCCCAGCAGGTCACGCCCAAGTACGAGGTCGTCATCCCCAAGAGCTGGGGCAAATACCTCGCCTTCAGCAACAACAACCTGTTGCTGGAGTCGCCCGAAGGGTGGCGCGTCGTCGACGTCGAGGGCAAGATGCCGGAATACCCGAAGGTCAAGGCGCTGATCAAATGGCAGTAGCGCGCTTCGACGCGCTCCAGGCCTCGAGCGCGGCGGGTTGAGCGGTGACGCCGGACGCGCCATCCGCGCGTCCGGCGTCAATCAGTCCAGGCCGTAGCTCTCCATGAGGAGTCTTGGGGCTGCTGATCCACCGCAGGCCCTGCTAAGGGGTTCTAGGTAGCCAGCAAGCGACCGTGGCCCGTCACCGGCTTGGCGATGTGGAGCTCCCGCAGCGCCCGCCACAGCGTCGCGGTCTGGCTCGTCACGACGGACTTGCCGAGGTCGCGTTCGAGCCGATCGACGATGCCGGCCGTGGGGAGGCCGGTGCCGCTGATCAGGAGGGCGTCGGCCTCTTTGGCGTCGGCGGCACGGCCGAGGGTGTAGGCGGTCTCTTCGGTTTCCTCGTAGATGTTCGGCGTGTCGAGCCGGCGATGGGCGACCACGTCGAAGCCGGCCGCTTGCCAGTAGGCGCGGGCGGCGTCGCTGATCGTCTCCGGGTAGGGCGTGGCCAGGGCGAGGCGATGAACGCCCAGGTGGCGCAGCGCGGCCTCGACGGCTTCGGCCGCGGTGAAGGCATGCGGACCGGCGAGGGCGCGCAGACGTTGCCGGAGCGCGGGCTCCCCGTCGTGGCGGCTGAGATAGCTCACGGCGGTGTGGGCCAGCACGACCGCGGCGGGCTTCACCGCGGCCAGGGAGCGCGTGGCGGCCGGCAACGAGTCGAGATAGCCCAGCGTGCGGCGCTCCATGCCGTCGACACCGCCCGGCTCACCGGCCAGCGTCTCGAGGCGCGCGAAGTGGATCGTCAGGCCCGGCGGCGCCATGCGATACAGCTCGGGCTCGACCGTGGGGTTACCGGAGGGAACCAGCACGCCGAGGCGCACGGGCTCAGCCGCCGAGCGCGTCGTAGGCGAGCCGGGCCATCCGGCCGATGAGCTGGTAGGCGGCGGCGAAGCCTGGCGTGCCGTCGGGCAGCGTCTCCGGCACGTGCTCGGTGTAGGCGGTCAGGATGCAGAGCGGCCGCTCGCCTTTGAAGATGATGCCGGCGTCCATGAACCCGCGCGAGCCGGTGCCGGTCTTGTGCGCCACCTTGGTGCCGAGCGGAAGCTGCGATGGCAGCCGGGTCTTCAGCTTCTGCCACGACAGGATGTCCAGGCCGAGCCGGCACAGCGCCGGGGTCGACCCGAGCTTGCGCGCCACCGCGGGGTCGGTCGTGGCGTTCAGGATGAGCTCGAGCAGCAGGCCCTGGTCGTTCGGGGTGGTCGTGGTCACCTGCTCGAGCGTGTGCTCGCGGCCGAGCTTGGGCGGGATGCCGAAGCGATGGATCGTGCCCGTCATGCCGACCGTCTCGCACCAGCGCTGGATCGTGTCGAGCCCGACCAGGTCCACGACGGTCCCCGTACACGTGTTGTCGCTGACGATGATCATCATGACGAGGGCGTCGCGGAAGGTGATCCAGAACCCCGGCGTGAGGTGCTGGAACGTGCCGGAGTCGTTGTCCTGGTACTTCGCCTCGATCGTCACCTTCTGGTCGAGGCTCAGCTTGCCGGCATGCACCGCCGCCAGCGCCGCCATCATGATCGAGATCTTCCGCGTGCTCGCCGACGGCACCGCCACGCCACCGAACCGGTCAGCCCGCGCGCCGCTCGCCAGATCCTTCAAGTACCAGCCGCTCTGAAACGGCAGCGCGTCGCACAGCTCATTGAGTCGACCGACGAGCTCTCTCATGGTCTCTGCTCCTTGGGCACCTGGGTCCGGCCCCCGGCGGTGCGGGCCTCAGCGGCGGTCGAGCCAGACGTTCCAGAAGTGCATGTAGGGACCGGGCTCGTAACCGGCCACGTCCTTGCGTCGCGCGTCGAGGCGGAAGTAGTCCCCGATCTTGAGCCGCGGCGCCTCGGCGTAGAAGAGGGTCTGCACCTTCTCCCACATGGCGTAGCGCTTCTTGAAGTCGAGCTCGCGCCCCATCGACTGTAACAGTTGGTCTTTCTCGGGCGTGCACCACCAGCCGGGCCAGTCGCACAGCACCTGGGCGGACGTCGCCGGCTCCGGCACGAACACGAACGCGGTGCTGAACGCGTCCCACAGCTCGGGCTTGTTGCGCCGCTGCACCACGGTGGCCCAGTCCGACACCTGCAGGTCGATCTTGAAGCCGACCTCCTCGAGCTGGCTCTTGGCCACGACGGCGGGCTTGTAGTGGTGCTCGTACTCGGTGGTGACGATCCAGCGCATCGGCTGCCCGGCATACCCGGCGTCCTTCAGCAACCGCTTCGCCTTGTCCTTGTCCCGCTGGTTGTAGAGCGCGGCGCTCGTCCGGGAGTGCCACGGCAGCTCCTGGAAGAAGAGCCCGGGATCGAGGCGATAGAAGTCGCGGTGGCCGAGGCCGGCCAGCAGCATCGGCTCCACGTCGAGCGTTGCCTGCGCGGCCTGGCGCAGCCGCGCGTCCGTCATCAGCCCCTGCTTCGTGTTGAAGACGATCGTCACCCAGCCGTACGGCTTGACGATCACGGGCTCCACGCCCGGGGCGGCCTTGATCCGGTCCACCTGGTCGGGCTTGACCTGCTGGATGTAGTCGTACTCGCCGGTCAGCATGCCGGCCTGCCGCGTCGCGTAGTCGGGCACCGGCATGAAGAGGATCTCGTCCAGGTGGGCGGTGCGGCGGCCGGCCAGGCCGCTGGCCGGCTCGGCGCGGGCCGCGTAGCCGTCGAAGCGCGCGAGCCTGATGTGGCGATCGGGCTTGTGCTCGACGAACCGGAACGGTCCGGTACCGACGAACTCCTTCAGCTGCCCCTCGCCGGCGGCATCGAGCACCTCTTTGGGATAGATGACCGCCGCGTTGTCCACCTGGGCCAGCACGGTGAGCAGCGCGCCCGACGGCTCCTTCAGCCGGATCTCGACGGCCTGCGGTCCCTTGGCCTCGACGGCCTCCACCGTCTTGAAGATCGCCTTGCCGGTGCTGGCCATCGCGCCCCAGCGCTTCAGCGACGCCACCACGTCGGCCGCGGTGAGCGCCTTGCCGTTGTGGAACTTCACGTCCTTGCGGAGCCGGATCGTGTAGCGCTTGCCGCCGTCCAGCACCTCGTGGCCCTCGGCCAGCAGCGGCACCGGCTGGTACTTGCCGTCCAGGGCATAGAGACCCTCGAAGACGTTGATCCCGATCTCGCGCGTGATGACCGCGGTCGTGGCGTGGGCGTCGAGGGTGGGCGGCTCGCCGATCATGCCGACGCGCAGCACGCCACCCTTGCGGGCCGTCGGCGCCTGCGCCGGCCCATCGGCCGGCCACACCGACGTCGCGACGACGATCACCGGGCCGAGAATCCAGAGCAGCCTCGAGCGGAACATGGAGCCTCCTGTCGACGAGCGCGCCCCACCATACCGCGGCCCGCGGTGGCGCGCCAGCGGCCGCCGGCCGATGTTAGACTCCCGCCCGTGGAATCCCGACCCGTCCGCTATCCCGACCCGGCCATCCAGACCGTCGACCCGAGCTTCGCAAAGTATCGCGTCAACAGCGCCGCCGTCGAGCGCCTGGCCACCGGCTTCCGCTGGTGCGAGGGGCCGGTCTGGTTCGGGGACGGCCGCTACCTGCTCTGGAGCGACATCCCCAACGACCGGATCATGCGCTGGGACGAGGAGACGGGCGCCGTCAGCGTCTTCCGCAGGCCGTCGAGCTACGCCAACGGCAACACGCGCGACCGGCAGGGCCGGCTGGTGACCTGCGAGCACGACAGCCGGCGCGTCACCCGCACCGAGTACGACGGCACCATCACCGTCGTCCTCGATCGCTTCGGGGGCAAGCCGCTGAATTCGCCCAACGACGTCGTCGTCAAGTCCGACGACTCCGTGTGGTTCACCGATCCGCCGTTCGGCGTCCTCAGCAACTACGAGGGCCACGTGGCTCCCGTGGAGCTGCCGACCAACGTCTATCGCGTCGACCGGCACGGGCAGGCCACCGTCGTCATCGGCGACATCCCCCGGCCCAACGGCCTGGCCTTCTCCCCGGACGAGCGGCGGCTCTACGTCGTCGTGAGCGGGGCGACGCCGCGGCAGATCCGCGTCTACGACGTGCAGGACGACAAGGTCGCCAACGGCCGGGTGTTCATCGACTGCGGCCCCGGCATCCCCGACGGGTTTCGCTGCGACACGGACGGCAACCTGTGGTGCGGCTGGGGCGGTGGTGAGGGCCACGACGGCGTCGCCGTCTTCAACCCGGACGGCGCGCTGATCGGGCGCGTGCTGCTACCCGAGCGCGCCGCCAACCTGTGCTTCGGCGGGCTCAAGCGCAACCGGCTGTTCATCGCCGGCAGCCAGTCGCTCTACGCGCTCTACGTGAACGCGCAGGGCGCCACCCTGAGCTGACCCGTGGCCACCCTGCTGATGCTGCCGCCGCAGAGCGACAAGACCCGCGGGTGGGCCGCGCGGCTGGCCGGGGCGCTGCCCGCCCTCGAGGTCGTCGTCGCCGAGACGGACGCCGACGCCGCCCGCGCGGTCGTCGGCGCCGAGGCGGCGTTCGGCACGATGCCCCCGTCCCTGCTGGCTCGGGCCGGCAAGCTGCGCTGGCTGCAGGCGCCCCAGGCCGCGCCCCCGGCCGGCTACTACACGCGTGAGCTGATCGAGCACCCGGTGGTCGTGACGAACTTCCGCGAGATCTACAACGACCACATCGCCGCCCACATCATGGCGTTCGTGCTGGCCTTCGCCCGCGGCCTGCACCTCTACCTGCCCCGCCAGCTCCGCCGGGAATGGCGGCCGGAGCCCCTGGAGACGGGCGGCGTGCTGCACCTGCCGGAGACGAGCGCGCTGATCGTCGGCGTGGGCGGCATCGGCGCCGAGACGGCCCGCCTGTGCGCCGCCTTCGGCATGCACGTGATGGGCGTGGACGCGCGCCGCCGCGACGCGCCGCCCGGTGTGCTCAAGCTCGACGGCCCCGACGCGCTCGACTCGCTCCTGCCGCTGGCCGACTTCGTCATCCTCACCGTGCCCCACACGCCGGAGACGGAAGGGTTCATGCACCGCGCGCGCTTCTCCCGCATGAAGCGCACGGCGTTCTTCGTCAATATCGGGCGCGGCCTGACCACCCGCCTCGACGACCTCGTCGCCGCGCTGCGGGCGGGCGAGATTGCCGGCGCCGCGCTCGACGTGTTCGAGCTGGAGCCGCTGCCGGCCGACCACCCGCTGTGGACGCTGCCCAACGTGCTCATCACGCCCCACACGGCCGGCCACGGACCCTACCTGGACGAGCGCCGCTTCGAGGTCCTCCTCGACAACGCCCGGCGGTTCCTGGCCGGCCAGCCGCTGCGCAATGTCGTGGACAAGGCCCGGTGGTTCTGATGACCGACGTCGCCGGCGGACGGCTCGTCGTGGACCTGCTGAAGGCCGAGGGCGTTCGCTACGTCTTCGGGATCGTGGGCTCGACGTTCCTCGACGTCCTCGACGCCCTCTACGACGATCGCAGCGTGGAGTACGTCAATGTCCGCCACGAGCAGGCCGCCGCCTTCATGGCCGACGGCCTGGCCCGCGTCTGCGGCCAGCCGGGCGTCTGCCTGGTGACGAGCGGACCCGGCGCCACCAATCTGCTCACCGGCGTGGCCGCGGCCCACGTGGCCCACTCGCCGGTCGTCGCGCTCGTCGGCGGCATCGAGCGCGCGCACCAGGGCAAGGACGCGTTCCAGGAGTTCGACCTGCTCGGGATGTTCCGGCCGGTCACGAAGCTGGCGGTGCAGGTCAACCAGGCCGAGCGCATCCCGGAGATGCTGCGAGCCGCGCTGCGCACCGCCATGAGCGGCCGGCGCGGGCCCGTCCTCGTCGAGATTCCGCGCGACGTGCTGAGCGAGCGGCTGTCGCCGGCCACGGCGGCGGCGCCTGCCGCATACCGGGCGACCCGGGCGGCCGCGCCCCATCCCGACGCCGTCCGCGAGGCCGCGCGGCTGCTCGGGCAGGCGCGGCGTCCGCTCCTGCTGGTCGGCGGCGGCGTGAGCTGGTCCGAGGCGAGTGACGTCGTGGTGCACCTGAGCGAGCGGGGTGCGATGCCGATGATCACGGCTTACGGGCGCAACGACGCGGTGCCCAACGGCCATCCGCTCTACGTGGGCCCGCTCGGGCGCGCCGGGTCACCGGAGGCGGCGGCGATCTGCCGACGCGCCGACCTGATCGTGGCCATCGGCTCCCGGCTGGCCCACTTCACGACGCACTTCGACCACCGCTACATCGCGGCCGGCACGCCGATCGTCCAGGTCGACGTCGAGACGCGGGACATCGGCCGCTACTACCCGGTCGCGGTCGGCATCCAGGCCGACGCGCGGCTGGCCTGCGAGGCGCTACTGGAGACGCTCACCCGGGACGCCGTTCGCCCCGCGCCGGCCGAGTGGCGGAAGGAGGCCGAGGCCCTGCGCGAGCAGCGGCAAGCACGGCTGGCCGCGGAGGCCTCGCTCGCCGCCACGCCGCTGAAGCCCCAGCGCGTCTACGCCGAGCTCCGGCGCGTGCTGCCGCCGGACACCATCGTCGCGCTGGACGCCGGCGCCGCGCCGGCCTACGGGTACGATCGCCTGCAATTCACGCGCGCGCGCACCTTCCTCACGCCGCTCGACCTCGGCGGTCTCGGCTTCGCGTTCCCGGAGGCCCTCGGGGCCAAGCTGGGTCGCCCCGAGGCCCCCGTGCTCGCCATCCACGGCGACGGCGGCTTCCTCATGAACGCCCAGGAGCTCGAGACCGCCGTGCGGCACCGCATCAACGTCGTCACGCTGGTGATGAACAACAACTGCTGGGGCTCCGAGAAGGCGTACCAGCGCCAGTTCTTCGGCGGCCGCTACATCGGCTGCGACATCGGCAACCCGCGCTACGACGCCTACGCCGAGCTGTTCGGCGCCGCCGGATACTACGTCGAGGCCGCCGACCAGATCGGCGACGTGATGAACGCGGCGCTGTCGTGTGGCCGCCCCGCCATCGTCGAGGTCCCGATCGATCCCGACGAGCTCCCGACGCCGGTGGCCGCGATCCGCCGTCCCGCGACCTGAGCGTGGCCGTCACGCTGGTTCACGACGCCACGATCGTCACCGGCGACGACGCCGGTACGATCCACTACGAGGCCGGCCTGGCCGTCGAGGGCGGCCGCATCGCCGCGATCGGGCCCACGCCCGAGCTGCTCGCGCGCTATCCGGGGGCCGAGCGCGTGGACGGCCGAGATCGCGCCGTGTTGCCCGGCCTGGCCAACACGCACACCCACCTCTCCCGCGTGATCGCGCGTGGCGTCTACGAGGACCTCTCGCCGCCGCACACGCCGCCGTTCGCGGGCGGCCTGGCGCCGCTGCCGACGCCCGAGCTGAGCGCCGACGAGGAGCGCGTGATGGTCTTGCTCGGCGCCCTCGAGGCGATCCGTAGCGGGACGACGCTAACACTCGAAGAAAGTTCTGGTATCGAGGCCTACGCTGAGGCGCTCGCCGGGACCGGCCTGCGGCTGTTGGTGTGCGAGCGCGCGTGGGACCGGGCCCAGGCCTCGATCGGCCAACCCGGGCCGTTCGAGGTGGATGTCCGGCTCGGCGACGCCGGGCTGGCGCGGATCGCGGCGCTGCACTCGCGCTGGGACGGCGGGGCCGAGGGTCGAGTGCGGGTCGGCCTGGCGGCGTGGGCGCCGGACATGTGCTCGCCGGCCCTGCTGGGCCGCCTGCGCAA
>JBKOZA010000375.1:0-4025 GCA_046725675.1 Candidatus Methylomirabilota bacterium | reverse complement strand
TGCTTGGTGACGCGCAGCACGTACACCGCGGTCAGGAACGTGCCGACGATCGCCGGCACGAGCCACCACCGATGGGCCGAACGCCAGGCGCCCATGAAGGTCAGGATCTCGGCGACGAAGCCGGAGGTGGCCGGCAATCCCAGCGACGACAGGCCGGCCACGGTGAAGGCGGTGGCCACGCCGGGCATCACGTGCCCGAAGCCGCCCATCTTGAAGATCTCGCGCGAGTGCGCCTTCTCGTACACGAGGCCGACCAGGGCGAAGAACAGGCCCGTCATCACCCCGTGGGCGAACATCTGAAAGACCGAGCCGTTCAGCCCCGCCTCGGTGAGCGTGGCGGCGCCGAGCATGACCAGCCCCATGTGCGAGACCGAGGAGTAGGCGATGACGTACTTGAGGTCGACCTGGGCCATCGCCGACAGCGCGCCGTACACGATGTTGATGCACCCGATACCCCCCACGAGCCAGGCCAGCTCGACGGCGGCGTCGGGGAGCAATCCCATGCCCATGCGCACCACGCCGTAGGCCCCCAGCTTCATGAGGACCCCGGCGTGCAGCATCGACACGGCGGTCGGGGCCGAGGCGTGGCCGTCGGGCGACCAGGTGTGCAGCGGCCAGATGCCGGCCAGGATGCCGAAGCCCACGTAGAAGGCCAGGAACACCCAGAACTGCAGGCGCGGGTCGAACGTGCTCGCCTCGAGCTCCAGGAACGAGAACGAGCCCGTCCCCGCGCTCACGTAGAGGGCGAAGATGCCCACCAGGATGAACGCGGAGCCGAAGAGCAGGTACAGCGTGAGCTTCATCGCCGCGTATTCCTTGGTGCCCACGCCGGTCTCGCGGATCGCCCAGCCGAAGATCCCCTGCGGCCGCACCTCGCCCGACGAGCCCCAGATCCCGATCAGCAGGTACATCGGCAGCACGGCCAGCTCGTAGAACAGGAAGAAGACGAACAGGTCGAGCGAGACGAATACCCCGTAGACGCCGGTGACCAGCGCCAGCAGCAGGGCGTAGAACTCCTGGCTACGCGTCGCTATCGTCCACGACGCGAAGACGCCGGCGAAGATGATGACGGACGTCAGCAGGATCATCAGCAGGCTGATGCCGTCCACCGCCACCTCGTAGGCGATGCCCAGCGGCGGCACCAGCGGCACCTTCTCGTAGAACTGGAAGCCGGCCGCCTCCCGGTCGTAGACGACGAACACGAACACGGACAGCACGGTCGAGATCGACGTCGTGACCAGGGCGATCAGCCGCACCGCCAGCGGGCGGTGGCGGGCGGTGAACATGATGAGCACCGCGCCCACGAACGGCGACCACGTGATGAGCGAGAGCACGGGGAAGGGGATCGCCATCAGCGCAGGCGCCACTGGGCGAGGACGAACAGCAGGAGGACGCCGAGCGCGAGACCGTAGACGTAGTCCTGCGGCTGGCCGCTCTGCAGGCCGCGCAGTCGGTCGCCCGCCCGCAGCGTCCACGCGCTGAGCACGTTGAGCAGGCCGTCGACCAGGTAGCGATCGATCCATCCCACCAGCCGCGCGATGGCCAGCAGCACGAGACGGTAGAGGCCGGCGAACAACCCGTCGAGGCCGTAGCGACGGCGCGCCAACCAGTCGAGGGGCTGGAGCGCCACGGCCACCCGGGCGGGATCGACGAGGGCGCGCTGGTACATCGCCCACGCCACCACGATCCCGGTCCCGGCCAGCGTCAGCGACAGCCCCGCCAGCCAGCGCGGCCCTTCCGCCTCGTGATGCCACGCCTGGTCCACGCCCAGGGCCAGCGTCAGCACGGCGAGCAGCCAGGCCACGGCGGTCATCAGGAGCGGCACGCGATGGTGAGCGTGACCGGCGTGGTGCGGCCGGGCGAAGAAGGTCAGGAACACGACGCGAAACATGTAGAAGGCGGTCAGGAACGCGGTGAGCGCCAGCATCGCGAAGGGCCACGGCAGGTGGCCCTCGAGGACGCCGGCCAGCACCGCTTCCTTGGTGAAGAAGCCCGGCAGCGGCGGCACGCCGGCCAGCGCCAGGGTGGCCACCAGGAACGGCAGCCACACCGCGGGCTGGCTGCGCAGGCCGCCCATGCGGAACACGTCGTTGGTGTGGAAGACGTGGATGACGATGCCCGCCCCCAGGAACAGCAGCGCCTTGAACACGCCGTGGGCGAGCAGGTGCGCGAAGCCGGCGTCGGGAGCGCCGGCGCCGACCGCGGCCATCATGTAGCCGAGCTGCGAGATGGTGGAATACGCCAGCACGCGCTTGATGTCGCCCTCCACGCACGCCATGCTGGCCGCCAGCAGCGCGGTGCCCGCGCCCACCCAGGCGATCAGCACGAGGACGTCGGGTGTCAGCCGGAAGAGCGGGAAGGCGCGCGTCACCATGAACACGCCCGCCGTCACCATGGTGGCGGCGTGGATCAGCGCCGACACCGGCGTGGGCCCCTCCATCGCGTCGGGCAGCCACACGTGCAGCGGGAACTGCGCCGACTTGCCGACCGCCCCCAGGTAGATCAGGAACATGATCGGCGGCAGCACGCCGACCGGCAGCGTGCCCGCCGAGGCCATCTGAAACAGCGTCAGGAAGTCGAACGTACCCGTCACCGACCACAGCATGACGATGCCGGCCACGAAGCCGAGATCGCCGAGCTTGGTGATCCAGAACGCCTTGACGGCGGCCCGCGCGGCCGAGGGCCGGTCGTACCAGAAGCCGATCAAGAGATATGAGCACAGGCCGACCAGCTCCCAGAAGACGAACATCTGGATGAAGTTCGGCGCCAGCACCAGCCCCAGCATCGAGAACGCGAACAGCGAGTGGTAGGCGTAGTAGCGGCCCAGGGAGGCCCGGGGCTCGTCGTGCAGATACGCCCACGAGTAGACCTGCACCAGGAACGAGACCAGCGTGACGAGGATCAGCATCCACAGACTGAGCTGGTCGACCATCACGCCCACGGTGGCCATGGGGCCGCCGTCGGCGGGGATCCACGACCAGGTGGTGGAGGGCTTCGGCAGCGGGGCGCGAGGGCCGGCCGTCAGCATCGTGAGCACGGCGACCACCAGCGAGGCGCCGATCGCTCCGATGCTCACGGCGGCCGCGGCCGGAGCCCAGCGCCGTACCGGTCGGGCCAGGGCCAGGAGCACGAAGCTGGCGAACGGCAGACCCAGGACGACCAGCGCCAGGTCGGCGGCAAAGACGCTCGTTCTCATCCGCGCAACAGGTCCAGGTGGTCGGCCTCGATGGTCCGCCGCACCCGGAAGATCACGATCACGATGGCCAGGCCGACCGCCACCTCGGCCACCGTGATGGCGATCGTGAACAGGGCGAAGATCATCCCGCTCAGATCGGCGTGGAAGCGCCCGAAGGCGACCAGGTTGATGTTGACGGCATTCAGCATCAGCTCGATGCCGAGCAGGATGCCGACCGCGTTGCGCCGGGTGAGCACCCCGAACAGGCCGATGGCGAAGAGCAGCGCGGCCAGGGTGAGGTAGGCGCCGAGGGGCATCAGCCCTCGCTCCGGGCGAAGTAGAGCGCGCCCACCAGCGCGATCACCAGCAGCACGCCGAGCAGCTCGAAGGGGACGGCGAAGGCCCCCACCAGCGCCCGCCCCACCGCCGCCGTCAGATCGCCCGACCACGCGGGCCGCGGCCCCGTCGGCGCCATCTGCACGAGGAAGCCCACCACGCCCACGAACACGGCGGCGCTCACGAGGGCGCCGTTGACGAGGTAGCGGCTGGCCTGCCGGATCGAGGCGCCCACCAGGCGCTCGGTGAGCATGATCGCGAACACGACGATGGTGACGACGCCGCCGGCGTAGAGCAGGAGCTGCACGCCGAACAGGAAGGGCGCGTCCAAGAGCAGGAACACCACGCCGGTGGCGACGAGGGCCACCGCCAGGTAGAGCACGGCGTGGAAGAGGTTGGGCGTGAGCACGACGCCGAGGCTCGAGGCGAGCAGCACGACGGCCACCGCCGCGAACGCCAGCGCCTCGGCGGTCACTCGGCCGGCTCCGCGACTTCCGCCTTCCCGGCCGCCTTA
>JBKOZA010000374.1:0-9705 GCA_046725675.1 Candidatus Methylomirabilota bacterium | reverse complement strand
GCTACATCGCGGGGGAGGTCGAGGAGCTGGATCTCGAGGAGCTGCAGGGCGTGCACGGCCTGCACGCGCTTCGGGTCACGGTCGCCCTCCGCGATTCCCTCGACGGCCGCCCGATCGCCGTCGAGGCCGCGCGCGCAGCGGTTCGCTGAGAGCCTCCCGACCGGATCAGACGAAGAGCTGGGAGGCGTCCGAGCGCTCGCCGTCCGACGCCGGCGGCTGATGACCGTTGGCGCGGACCTTCGCCCGCTGCTGCCACCACGCCTCGTAGTCGTCCATGAAGACGCGCGACGCCGCCATCTCTCGCCGGATGAACAGGAATGCCGCGCAGCCCAGCGACAGCGCCGCGCCGATCGCCCAGGGGCGCCAGCTCGAGACCGTTGCCTTGGCCACTCGTTTGATCATGTCGTCCTTCCCACGTGATGAGCGCGTGGAAGTCACGCAGGGGATGGCTGTCGCAACCGCCGTGCCGACCCTGAAAGTGCGATCCGACGTGCGGTTGCGTGGACAAGGTGTGAGCGGACCGGTCAGGTCCTGATCGTGTCGGGCCGACGGCGCGACCACGAAGTGGCCACTCGAGAGTCTATGCCATCTCTTGCCCTCCGTTGACGTCGAGGACAGCGCCGGTGACGAACTGCGCGGCGTCGGAGGCCAGGAAGAGGATGGCGTCGGCGATCTCGTCGGGTCGACCTAGCCGGCCGAGTGGAATGGCGGCGGCCACGCGTGCCGTCTCCTCGGGCGTGCGGGCCGCCAGGACACGGTCGGTGGCCGTGGTTCCGGGCGCCACGGCGTTGACCGTGATCCCGGAGGCCGCTACCTCCAGCGCCAGCATCCGGGTCAGGGCGATGACGCCGGCCTTCGCCGCCGCGTAGTGCGCCGGCACTCGCACCGCGCCACCCCGGGCGACGACCGAGGCGAGGTTCACGATTCGCCCGGCCCGCTGGCGTTTCATGACGGGCAGCACCGCCTTGGAGACGAGGAAGGCGCTGGTGAGATTCGATCGGAGGATCGCGTCCCATTCCGCCTCGGACGTGTCCTCGAGGGCGCGCATCGTGGCGAACCCGCCGGCGTTGTTGACGAGGACGTCGATGCGGCCCCAGCGCGCGAGCACGCGCTCGGCGGCGGACTGGACGTCCGTCGCCGACGTGACGTCGCTCTTCACCCCGAGAACGTCGCCGCCGCGCGCGCTCACCGCGGCCACCGCCGCGTCGAGGGCGGCGCCGTCGAGGTCCAGCGCCGCCACCCGGGCCCCCTCGCGCGCGAACGCTTCGACGGTCACCGCGCCGATCCCCTTGGCGGCGCCCGTCACGATCACGATCCGCCCCTCGAACCTCATCGGCTCCCCGCGTCAGTTCTTCAGCTCGACGTCCTCGTAGGCCGGGAACGGGCTCATCCAGATGTCGGTGATCGTGTGGCGGGCGATGCGGGGGCCGATGCCCATCAGGGCACGCAAATCCATGACGGGTGCGAACATCGCCCGGTCGATCGTCAGCTGCTGGATCTTGAAGAGCAACGCCTCGCGCTTCTTGACGTCGCGCTCGCGCTCCTGCTGCACGAACAGGTCGTCGATGTCGGGATAGCCGCCGTAGGCGTAGGCGCCCGTGGACTGGATGAACGACTCCACCCGGCTGGCGGCGTTGCCGGAGTTGCCGACCGCCGTCATGAAGATCCCGCGGAGCTTCTTGTCTTTCCAGTCGGCGTAGAACGTTGCCCGCTCCATCGCGCGCATGCGTAGGCGGAGCCCCACCGCGTTCAGGTAGTTCAGCGTCGATTCCGCGACCGTCGGGAAGCCCGGGATCGCGACGAACTCACCGGCCTCGAGACCGTTCGGATAGCCCGCCTCGGCCAGCAGCTTCTTGGCCCTGGCCGGATCGTAGGCGGGCGGCTCGACCTGCAGCGCGAAGTCCATGACTCGGGGCACGATGACGCCCGCCGGCGGACAGAGGCCCAGGCACGCCGCTTCGTTGATCTGCTGACGGTTCAGCGCGTGGTTCACGGCCAGCCGGAGGCGCCGGTCGTGCCACGGCGACTTGGGTTCCCACTGGTCCGCGAACTCGATCCAGAAGATCGACGCGTGCTTGGAGGCGACTACCTGGAAGCGGCCGTCGCGCTTGATGGCCTCGGCGTCGGGACCGTCGAGCACGTACGAGATGTCGGCATCGCCGCTCCTGAGCATCACGGCCCGGGTGTTGGCGTCGGGCACGCTCCGCATGACCAGCGTCTTGACGTTGGGCACCCGCCGCCAGTGGCCGGAGAACGCCTCCAGCACGACCTCGATGCCGGGTTGGTGGCTGATGAACTTGTACGGGCCCGCGCCGATCGGGTGCTTCTTGAATCCCTCGTCACCGACCTGGGTCAGGTATTTCTTCGGCACGACGATGCCGGCCGCGCTGGCGGTGCTGCCGTAGAACGTCATGAAGTCCGGCCAGGGCTCCTTGAGCACGAAGCGCACGACGAGGGGGCCGACGACGTCCACGCGCTGGACGTGGTCCTGCATGGTCTTGGCCCCGGCCCCCCGGTAGCGCTCGAAGCTGAACTTCACGTCCTCGGCCGTGATCGGGTCGCCGTTGTGGAACTTCAGCCCGGGCCGCAGCTTGAACTCGTAGGTCTTGCCGTCCGGGCTCTCGCTCCACGACTCCGCCAGGCTCGGCCCCATCTTGTGCCCCGGATAGGGGCGGACCAGCGCGTCGTGGATCGCGTAGAGAATGCCGAACGGCGTGATCTGGGGCGGTGCGGTGGAGGGGTCGAACCAGCTCGGGGCGATCGTGACGTGCCACGCCATGACCATGCGGCCCGCCGGCGCCGGCTGCGCGTCGACCGGGGGCATCATGCCGAGGAGGGTGACGAGGGCGAGCAGGAGCGGAGGGAGCCAGCGCGGGGTCCGGAATGGAATCATCGAGCCCTCCAGGGTGACCGGTCCGGCGTTGGCCCCGAGGATGGGGCCGGCGCGCACCGGCGTCAAGCCGATCGCAACTAACGAGAAAACAACGCGTGGCGGCTCAGACTTGACGAGTTAGCAGTCAGCATCTATAAGTGCCGGCGGCCGCCGCGCCCCCGATGCCGCACGGCGACTTCTAGCTCGCGCGACGGCGGGGGGCACCGCGCCCTCCGCCGTTCTCCGACCCTACGCCCTCACGGCCTGGGAGATCGGCGCGGAGGCCTCCGCGGCCGGCGGCGGCCCCTCGATCGGAAGTTCGATCGTGAAGGTGGCGCCCAGGCCCGGCGTGCTGTCGACGCTCAGCGTCCCGCCGTGCTCCCGGATGATGCCGTACGAAATGCTCAGGCCGAGACCCGTCCCGTCACTCTTGGTGGTGACGAACGGATCGAAGACCTTCGGGAGCGTCTCGGCCGGAATGCCCGGTCCCGTGTCCGCGACCCGGATCCGCACCCGGTCGGCGCCGGCCCGGCCCGCCCAGATCGTCAACCGGCGCTCGCCCTTCACGTCGGCCATCGCCTGCCGGGCGTTCGTCACCAGGTTGATGAGCACCTGCTGGAGCTGGTTGGCGTCCGCCCACACCGGCGGCAGCCCCGCCGCCAGCTCCTTGTGGATGACCACCGCGCCGACGTGCAGCTCGCCGAACGTCAGGGCTAGCACCCGCTCGGTCAGCTCGGTCAGGTCCACCCGCGTCTTCTGCAGTGGCATCTGGCGGCCGAAGGTCAGCAGGCCGCGGACGATGTACTGGGCCGAGTCGAGGGCGTCGCGCATGAGCCGCAGGTGGCGCTGCACCGACTCCGAGGCCTCGGCCTCGATCAGGTCCGCGGTGCCGATGAGCACGGTCAGCGGGTTGTTCAGCTCGTGGGCCACGCCCGCCACCAGCTCGCCGAGCGCGGACAGCTTGGCGGCCTGGACCATCTGCTGCTGGGCCAGCGTCAGGCGAAGCTTCTGGTCCTCCACCACCTCCTCGAGACGCTGGGCCGCTTGCCGTGCCTCCTCGAACAGCCGGGCATTGTCGACGGCGTAGGCGGTGTAGGTCATCAGCGCGTTCAGGAACTGCAGGTCGGTGGCGGCGAACGACTGCGACGTCGAGCCCGGCGTGCTCTCCTTGCGGGCCAGGTTCACCACGCCCACGATGCGGTCGCCCACGCGCAGCGGCATGCAGATGAAGGAGCCGCCGCCGTATCTCGGCTCGCTGACCTTGGCGAAGCGCGGGTCCTTCTCGATGTCCTCCACGAGGACGGCTTCGCCCATCTCCACGACCTTGCCGGCGATGCCCTCACCGACCTTGACCTCGACCTGCGGCCGCTCGTGGGCGCCGGGCCCGCGGCCGACGGCGATGCGCAGCACTTGCCGCTCGCGATCCAGCAGCATGATCGAGCCGATGGTGGCGCTGACCGCCCGCATCGTCCGCTCCAGCACGTGGGCGAGCAGGTCCTCGATCTTGGGGATGCGGGCGGCCATCTCCACCATGTCGTTGAGGGTGCCGAGCTTGAAGACGAGGTCCTCGAGCCGCTCGGTGGAGGCCCGGAGCTCACGGAGCATGCCGCTGAAGGCCTGGGCGATGTCGCCGATCTCGGCGATGGGGCCGAGCCCCGGCACGACCGTCGACTGCTCCGACGCCGCCGTCAGGCTGGTGGGCGCCTTCCCCTCCACGACCCGGTTGAGATCCATGATGCGATCGGAGATGCGATCGACCATCTGCCGGAAGATGACGAAGCCGAGGAGCGCGATGACCAGGGCCAGCAGGATGCCGACCTGGGCCATGGTCTCGCTGAGCCGGTTGAAGTGCCACATGAAGAAGACGAAGAGGAGCAGGGGAAGGAGCGAGATGAGCGCGAAGATCGTGTCGGCTGCTCGCCGGAGACTCCAGGGTCGTTGGGACCGCATGTGGACTCTCCCCCTCATCACGTGACGGCGACGCCGTCCGCGCGCGTGTGATCCAGTGTAGGGGAGGTGCCCGTCAAGCCGGAAGAAATGGCGGAGGCGGGCGGTTGGACGGGGATTCGACCCCCGGCAGGATCCCCGGTGTCCCCGCACCGACGAGCACCGCGGCGGCATCGTAATGGCCGGGGGTGGAATGATGCGCAAGCTCGAGGACAGTTCGAGGTGAACGTCCTGGCGCCGATCCTGACCAGCAAGGAAGCCGTCAAGCATTTCGGGCCGGCCGGCGGCAGCATCGTCAACATCAGCTCGATCGCGAGTACCTTGACGCCCGCGAATGCCGCCGTCTACAGCGCCACCAAAGCGGCCGTCGACGCGATCACCCGGTCGCCGGCCAAGGAGCTGGGGCCCGCAACATTCGGGTGAACGCGATCAACCCCAGCATGGTCGAGACGGAAGGCGTGCACCGTGTTCCTCGCGTCCGAGGACGCCGCCTGGATCACCGGGGAGACGCTCCTCGTCGCCGGCGGCCTGCGCTGATCAGGGGAGCGTGACCTGATCCGGAGGGACCCGCGCGCGCTCGGGCGTGACGCCGGATCACGGAAAAGGGAGGTCCCCGCGTAGGGATCTGGTATCAAGGAAGGCGATGGCCACCGTCGTATCCGCGGTCGAGATGGGCGCCCGCCAGCGGGAGATCTCGGTCTCCGAGTTCTTCACCAAGAACCGTCACCTGCTGGGCTTCGACAACCCGCGCAAGGCGCTCCTCACCTGCGTCAAGGAGGCCGTCGACAACGCGCTCGACGCCGCCGAGGAGGCGGGCATCCTGCCCGACGTCGTCGTCACGCTGGAGGTGGCCGGCAACGGGTCGGCGCCGCCGGCCAGCCAGGCGACCCGCTTCCGCGTCACGGTCATCGACAACGGCCCCGGCATCGTCCGCCAGCAGATCCCGCCGATCTTCGCCAAGCTCCTGTACGGCTCGAAGTTCCACCGGCTGCGGATGAGCCGGGGCCAGCAGGGGATCGGCATCTCGGCGGCCGGCATGTACGCGCAGCTCACGACCGGCAAGCCCGTGCAGATCATCTCCCGCACCGGTGCCCGCGCCGCCGCCCACTTCTTCGAGGTCTCGATCGACACCAAGAAGAACGAGCCGAGGATCTTCGAGAACAAGAAGATCGACTGGGAGCCCGAGCGCGGCACCCAGGTGACGCTCGAGATCGAGGGCCGCTACCAGAAGGGCCGCGCCTCGGTGGACGAGTATCTCGAGCAGACGGCCATCGCCAACCCGCACGTGCGGCTCGTCTACCACACGCCGGAAGGGGAGACGCGGGAATACCCGCGGACGATCCACGAGCTGCCGCCGCAGCCCCGCGAGATCAAGCCGCATCCCTACGGCATCGAGTTCGGCGTGCTGCTCCGGATGCTGCACGACACGAAGAGCCACTCGCTGTCCGGCTTCCTGGCCGGCGACTTCAGCCGGGTCTCCCCGGCCGTCGCCCAGGAGATCTGCAAGACGGCCAAGCTGTCGGCGGACGCCCGGCCCCGCAACATCCACGGCGAGGACGCCGAGGCCCTCTACAAGGCCATCCAGACGACCAAGATCATGGCCCCGCCCTCGAACTGCATCTCGCCCATCGGCGAGCGGGCGATCCTCCACGGCCTCTACAAGCAAATCAAGGGCGACTTCTACACGGCGGTGACCCGGCCGCCTTCGGTGTACCGCGGCAACCCGTTCATCATCGAGGCGGGCCTGGCGTTCGGCAAGGGCCCGGAGCAGGCGGCCGCCACACCGGAAGCGCCGGCGGCCCCGCTCGCCGAAGGCGAGCAGCAGAAGGACGACGACGAGCTGGCGCGGGTCATCCGCTACGCCAACCGCGTGCCGCTGCTCTACCAGCAGTCGGCCTGCGCGACGTTCAAGGCCGCGCTGGAGACCGCCTGGCGCAACTACGGCGTGACCCAGTCCAGGGGGGCCCTGCCGGGCGGTCCCATGGTGATCTTCGTCCACATGGCCTCGGTGTGGGTGCCGTTCACCAGCGAGTCCAAGGAAGCGATCGCCGACTACGACGAGATCCGCAAGGAGATCAAGCTGGCGCTGCAGGAGTGCGGGCGCCGGCTGGGCGTGTTCCTGCGGCGGCGCGAGCGGGCCAAGAGCGAGTTTCGCCGGCGCAACATCTTCGAGCTGTACATCGAGGAGGTCGTCGAGGCTTGCGCCCGCCTGAAGGGCGGCAAGCTGCCCAAGGACAAGCTCCGGATGCAGCTGCAGAAGATCGCCACCAAGCGGACCGGTGGCGCCAGGACGGACGAGATCCTGGGGCGTGACGGCGGCGGCCCCGAAGGGCTCCCGCACTCGATCATCGTGACGCCCGAGGGTGCGGAAGGGGAGGCGCCGGTGCTGCCGGGCGCCGAGCCCGTCAACGACGCGCCGCCCGACGAGCCACCGGCGGACGACACGCCCACCCGGACGCGGCGAAAGGGCAAGGCTCAGCCAGCCCGCGCGACAAAGCGGGCCGCTGGCAAGGCCCCGCCGGCCCGGTCGGCGAAGGGCGCCACGCGCGCTGTCAAGGCGGCCAGGCGCCGGACCCCCGCGTCGAAGCGCAGGAAGCGATAGATAGAAGGAAGCATGGCCAAGGCCAAGACCAACGGAGCGGTCGAGAGGAAGCTGGTCGGTGTGGCCGACACCGTGATCACCGCGGCGGAGCGCAGCAAGGACCCCACGCTGTCGATTCCCGTGCGGAGCCTCGCCAACATCAACTTCAACGAGAAGCGCGGCATCATCGAGATGGGCAAGCGCCGGCAGGAGCGGGCCTTCTTCAACGTCGGGATGGCCAAGAAGTTCATGCAGACGGTGCTGGTGGCCGACGCGCTGGCCGAGCTGCAGCGGGCCAATCTCACCACCTCGCTGCGCGAGATCTACTACCGCACCAAGCACACCATGAAGGGCTCGCACGAGAACACCTTCGACGGGCAGAACGAGTCCGACCCGCTCATCGAGGACCTCGAGGTGTCGCTGGCCGCGCTCCGCGAGGAGCTCCACGTGCGCGCCGAGAACTCGGGCAGCGTCGTGGGCCCGCTGGTGCTCGGCGACGACGGCGATCGGGTGGACTGCGCGCGCCTGGGCAAGGGAGGGTACTCGGTGCCGTCCATCGTGGAGCCCGAGTACATCGAGATCCGGCGCTGCACGGCGGACTTCGTCCTGCTCGTCGAGAAGGGCACGCAGTGGAACCGACTGTCGGAGGACAAGTTCTGGCGCCGGTACAACTGCGTGCTGCTGACGGGCAACGGGCAGCCGCCCCGGGGGGTCCGGCGGCTGGCCCGGCGCCTGCACGAGGAATACAAGATTCCCGTCTACGTCCTCGTGGACAACGATCCCTGGGGCTACTACATCTACTCGGTCGTCAAGCAGGGGTCGATCAACCTCGCCTTCGAGAGCGAGCGGATGGCCATCCCCAAGGCCAAGTTCATCGGCCTCTCCAGCGCCGATCCCGACCGCTACGGGCTGCCGCGCAACGTCGGCATCAAGCTCAACGACAAGGACGTGGACCGGGCCAAGGAGCTGCTCAAGTACCGCTGGTTCCAGAAGAAGCCCTGGCAGGACGAGATCAAGCGCATGCTGGGGACGGGGCTGAAGTACGAGCTCGACGCGCTCGCCAACAAGGACTTCCGCTACCTGACCAAGACCTACCTGCCGAGGAAGCTCAAGGAAGAGGACTGGCTGGACTAGGCACCCCTACCGCCGGGGGCTGCTGGAATCATCGGCCACGGCCCCGACGAAAAACTTTGGGCCTGTCGAGTGCCGCGCGTTAGCTTCCCTACCACGGAGGGATGGGTATGGCATTCGGCGTCCGGCTCACGATCGTGGCTGCCGCCCTGTCGGTCTTCGGAACCGGCTGCATCGCGACCGAGGAATGGACGCAGGAGCTCTTCGCCAAGCGTCAGGTCGTGGTGGACGAGCGCTTCGTCAAGGTGGAGAGCGACGTGCGCGAGCACGGCGACCGACTCGAGCGCGTCGAGGTCCGCATGGCGGATCTCGGCAACGGGCTCACCGAGACGCGAGATCTGCTGAAGGGCGTGGTGCCAGCGAAGGCCAATGCCGTCGTCGCTCGGAGCAGCGCACCGGTGGTGGCGCCGCTGGCGGTCCCGAACGCGACGCCGCCGCACCCGGGCCGCACGCTGGTCGGCGTCGTCCACGTCCCCTTCGCCTTCGACCGCGCCGATCTCGACGTCAGCGCGGAAGCGGCGCTCACCGCGATTCTGAATGAGCTGCGCGACAACCCCTACGTGACCCTCGACCTCGAGGGGGCGACCGATCCGGTCGGCCGCCTCGACTACAACATCAAGCTCAGCCAGCGGCGGGTGGAAGTCGTCAAGCGCTGGCTGGTGGACAAGGGCGTCGAGCCGAACCGCATCGTCGGGGCGACGGCCCGCGGGCCCCTGCCCGACGCCTCCGTCAAGAACGACCTCAAGCGGCGCGTCATGGTGAAGCTGATGCGAACGGAGTGAGCCCGAGAGTGCTTCTGCGTCAGCTTGTTTTTCACGTCGATGTCCTGCTTTGGAGATGCTGTTGACGAGCGGCTGATATCCGTTCGGCGGCCCCCGGAGTATCGGGCCGTCGTGCCGCCCAACTGCGTTGCCGTCCGCTAGCGGAGGCGACCGCCGGCTCCGCGCAGGCGTGGGTCCAGCACGTCGCGGAGGGCGTCGCCGAGCATGTTGAAGCCGAACACGGCCAGCGAGATGGCCAGGCCCGGGTAGATCGCCATCCACGGGGCCTGGGAAAAGAACGAGCGGCCGGCGCCGGAGAGCATGGCGCCCCACGACGGATACGGCGGGGGGACGCCGAAGCCCAGGAAGGAGAGCGCCGACTCCGCGAGGATGAACGCCCCCAGGCCGATGGT
>JBKOZA010000373.1:0-8142 GCA_046725675.1 Candidatus Methylomirabilota bacterium | reverse complement strand
GCGAAGCCGTCGGCAACCCGCACCACGCTCTCGCGGTCGACGGCGTGCGCCACCGCCCGTCGTACCTTGAGGTTGTCGAAAGGCGGCTTCGTCACCTGCGGCAGGAGGTACCAGGTGCCCGGGAACGGATAGCGGAACACCTGGGCCTTGGTCCGCGGGTCGTCGCGCAGCCGCTTGAGGTCGCCGCTCTGCAGGGGGGAGATATCGAGCTCGTTGTTCTCGTACGGCAGCGCGCCCGACTGGATCGGCACGATGGGGATGGTCACCTTCTCCAGCGTCACCTCCTTGGCGTTGAAGAAGTGCTTGTTCCTGCGCAGGACCATGACCTTGTTGTGCTCCCAGGCTTCGAGGACGAACGGTCCGTTGCACATGATGTTGGCCGCTTCGGTCCACTTGTCGCCGTGCTTCTCCACCGACGGCCGGTGGGCGGGCAGGGCGGCCAGATAGGCCGAGAGCACCGGGAAGTAGCCCCGCGGACCCTCCAGGGTCACCTCCAGCGTCCAGTCGTCCTTGGCACGCACGCCGACCTGTGAGGCATCGGGCACCTGGCTCTTGTTGAAGGCCTCGGCGCCCTTGATGTCGTAGAAGTAGCTCGAGTACGGGTTCTTGCTGGCCGGGTCCATCTGACGTTTCCACGACCACTCGAAATCCTTGGCGCTGCACGGCGAGCCATCGGACCACTTCGAGTCCTTGCGGATCGTGAACGTCCACACCGAGCCGTCCTTGTTGGGCGTGATCTTCTCGGCGACGTAGGGCACCGGCTGGAAGTTGACGTCGAACTTCATGAGTCCCGCCCACAGCGAGGGGACGCCGGTGCAGTACAGGTCCTTGTTGTAGTCGTGGCTGGAGGGATCGTTTTGCCACCAGCCGCCCCCACCGATCCGGACGTGCTGCTCCTTGGCCAGCTTCTCGCCGGGGGCGAGCGTGGGCGCGGCCGTCGCGGGGCGCGCGTTGAACCCCGCCGCACCGAGGGCCGCGAGGCCGGCGGCGACCTTGAGGAAATCGCGCCGGCCGACGCCGACCACGCCGAGACGCTCGGCCAGCAGGTCCATCTGGGCATCGGAGATTCGGGGGAGTGTCATGAAAGCCTCCTGGGTTGGCTGCCTACTTCAGCTTGGGGTCGAGGGCGTCGCGGACGCCGTCACCGAAGAACGTGAAGGCCAGCATCGTGATCGCGATCGCGATCGAGGGGAACACGCACAGGTGCCAGTAGGAGCGGATGTACTGCTGACCTTCGCCGACCATCTGCCCCCACGAGGGCGTGGGCGGATTGATCCCGACGCCGATGAAGGACAAAGCAGCCTCGGTGAAGATCGCCTCCGGGATGCCGAAGGTGACGGCGACGACGATCGGGGTCAGCGCGTTGGGCAAGATGTGACGGCTCAGCAGGCGACGGAACCCGGCGCCGAGCCCGCGGGCAGCGTCGACGAACTCCTTTTCCTTGATAGTCAGCACCTGGGCCCGCGTCTGGCGGGCGATGCCGACCCAGCCGGTCAGGCCGATGGCGATGAAGATGTTCGTGAGCCCGGCGCCCAGCATCGACATGACGAGGATGACGAACAGGAGCCGTGGGAACGCATACATGACGTCGATGAACCGCGTGAGGAACAGATCGGTCCGGCCCCCGAGGTAACCCGAGAGCGCGCCGATCGGTACGCCGATCAGGACGACGATGACCTGAGCGCCGAGACCGACCAGCATCGACACCCGGGCGCCGTAGATCATGCGCGAGAGCAGATCGCGGCCGAGCTGGTCGGTGCCGAGCGGGTAGTCGCGCGTCGGCGCCTCGTTCAGCCGGCCGAAGTTCGTCTTCGTGTACGGCCACGGCGCCAGCACGTCGGCGAAGATCGCGACGACACAGAGCATCACGATGACGACCCCCCCCGCCATCGCCAGCCGGTTCCGCCTGAGCCGCCGCACCCCATCCCGCCACAAACTCGTCCCCCGCGCCGCGCCCTGGATGACCGCGTCCGAGCGCGGGCTTTGCCCGCGCAATCCTGCCGTGGGGGAGGTTTCGGAGGGGGCCGTCGAGGCCCCCTCTGACCTAGTAGCGGATGCGGGGGTCGAGAGCGCCATAGGCGAGGTCGACGAGGAGGTTCATGATGCACAGGAAGACGCCGTAGGAGAGCACCACGGCCATGATCATCGGGTAGTCGCGGCCGGTCATCGACAGCACGAAGAAGCGCCCCATCCCCGGCACCCGAAAGATAGACTCGACGAAGAACGACCCGGTTCCCACGGCGGCGAAGAGCGGCCCCAGCAACGTGACGACCGGGATCAAGGCGTTCTTGAGGGCGTGCTTGAAGATCACCGGCGTCTCGCTGAGCCCCTTGGCCCGTGCCGTCAGGGTATAGTCCGCCCGGATGACCTCCAGCATGCTGGCCCGGGTGAAGCGGGCGATGATCCCCATCGGCGCCAGGGCCAGCGTGACCGTGGGCAGGACCCAGTTGCGGGGAGAATCCCAGCCTCCGGTCGGGAAGATCGGCAGCATGAACGAGAATATGACGATCAGGAACACGGCCAGCACGAAGTTCGGCACGGCCACCCCGACGGTGGCCAGCGAGACCGAGACGTAGTCCCAGCCGCGGTTCTGGTAGACCGCCGCCAAGATCCCCAGGGTGAGACCGCCGGCCACGGCCAGCACCAGGGCCATCGACCCGAGAAAGAGCGAGATGGGGAAAGTCTCGCGGAGGATCTCGGCCACCGTCCGGGTCTTGTAGACGAACGAGAAGCCAAAGTCGCCGCGAACGGCCTTGCCGACGAAGATGGCGAACTGCTGCCAGAGGGGCTTGTCGAGCCCGTAGTGAGCTGCCAGCACCTTCTGGGCCTCGGGCGACAGCGGGTTGGCCCCCTCCGCGACCGGATCCAGGGGGCTCCCCGGTGTCGCGTGCATGACCAGGAACGTCACCAGCGCCATGGCCAGGATCGTCGGGACCAGCCACAGCAGCCGGGAGACCGCGTATTGAAACACTCGACCCCTCCGGTCGCCGCGGCGCCGGCCGGGGGCGCGGGCGAGTGACCTACTATTTGACAAGCAGTTGGGGGAGTCAAGGAGTAACGGGTGCCTGGCTCGAAGTTGACTCGGGGCCTGTCGTCGCCGCAGACTCATCCAACCGGGCCGTGCCAGCGGGCCGAGGGGGGATGGCCGTGCGGGGATGAGGGCTGAGGAGCGGCGGCTCAAGGAGGCCCAGGAGCGGACCGACTACTGGCGACGCTGGGGGCCTTACCTGAGCGAGCGCCAGTGGGGCACCGTCCGGGAAGACTACAGCCCTCACGGAACCGCCTGGGAGTATCTCCCTCACGACCACGCCCGCTCTCGCGCGTATCGCTGGGGCGAGGACGGCCTAGCCGGCATCTGTGACAACCACGCCCGTCTCTGCTTCGCCCTGGCGCTGTGGAACGAGCGCGACCCCATCCTCAAGGAGCGGCTTTTCGGTCTGACTGGCAACGAGGGCAATCACGGCGAGGACGTGAAGGAGTACTACTTCTACCTCGACTCCACGCCGACGCACTCCTACATGAAGTGGCTGTACAAGTACCCGCAGGTCGCCTTCCCCTACCAGGCGCTCACGGCCGAGAACCGGCGACGCGACCGTGGGCAGCCCGAGTACGAGCTGCTCGACACCGGCGTCTTCGACGAGGACCGCTACTTCGACGTCACCGTCGAGTACGCCAAGGCGAGCAGCGAGGACATCCTGATCCGCATCACGCTCGCCAATCGTGGTCCCGCGGCCGCTCCCCTGCATCTGCTGCCGACGCTGTGGTTCCGCAACACGTGGTCCTGGGACGTGGGCGCGCCGCGTCCGCGCCTGCGCGAGAGCGCGTCGCGGCCGGGCTGGCGCACGATCGAGGCCGAGCATCTCACGCTCGGCCGGCGCTGGCTCAGCATCGAGGGCGCCGCCGAGCTGCTCTTCACCGAGAACGACTCGAACAAGCAACGGCTGTGGGGCGTGCCGAGCGCGTCGACCTACGTCAAGGACGCCTTCCACGACTACGTCGTGGGCGGCCGCCTGGACGCGGTCAACCCGACCCGGGTGGGCACCAAGGCCGCCGCCCACTACCGTCTGCACCTCGCCCCCGGCGAGACGACGACCATCGCGCTGCGGCTGTCCGACGTGGCCCCCAGTCGTGATCCCTTCGGCAAGGCCTTCGACGCCATCATCGCCGAGCGCCTCGCCGAGGCCGACGAGTTCTACGAGCGCTTCGAGCGGTCGGCCGGCTCCGACGATGCGCGGCGCGTGATGCGTCAGGCCTTCGCGGGCCTCCTGTGGAGCAAGCAGTTCTATCACCTCGACATCAAGCGATGGCTGAGCGGTGATGCCACGGAGCCGACACCCCCGCCCTCGCGCTGGCAGGGGCGCAACCACGAGTGGGGGCACCTCTACAACGAGGACGTCATCTCGATGCCCGACAAGTGGGAGTACCCCTGGTACGCCGCCTGGGACCTCGCCTTCCACTGCATCCCGCTCGCGATGATCGATCCCGAGTTCGCCAAGGCGCAGCTGATCCTGTTCCTGCGCGAGTGGTACATGCACCCCAACGGGCAAATCCCCGCCTACGAGTGGGCCTTCGGCGACGTCAACCCTCCCGTGCACGCGTGGGCGGCGTGGCGGGTGTACAAGATCGATCGCCGGGTGTCCGGTGTCGCCGACCGCCTGTTCCTGGAGCGGGCGTTCCAGAAGCTGCTGCTCAATTTCACCTGGTGGGTCAACCGCAAGGACACCCGCGGCAACAACGTGTTCGAGGGGGGCTTCCTCGGACTGGACAACATCGGCGTGTACGACCGGTCGGCGCCGCTGCCGGGCGGCGGTCACCTCGAGCAGTCCGATGGGACCTCGTGGATGGCCATGTACTGCCTCAACATGCTGGCCATCGCGCTCGAGCTCTCGGCCGAGAACCCCGCCTACGAGGACGTCGCCTCGAAGTTCTTCGAGCACTTCGTCTACATCGCGAAGGCGATGAACGAGCTGGGCGACGGCCTGCCGCTGTGGGACGAGGTGGACGGCTTCTACTACGACATCCTGCACATGCCGGGGGACGTGAGGCAGCTCAAGGTGCGCTCGATGGTCGGGCTGATCCCGCTGTTCGCGGTCGAGACGCTGGAGCCCGAGATCGTCGACCGGCTCCCCGGGTTTCGTCGGCGCATGCAGTGGTTCATCGACAACCGTCCGGAGTTCCGCGGCCACATGACGACCACCGTCGCTCCCGGGGGAGGCGTGCGCCGCCTGCTCTCGATCGTGCGACGACCCCAGCTGCTCCGCGTGCTCGGCTACATGCTCGACCGCGAGGAGTTCCTGTCGCCCCACGGCATCCGCGCGCTGTCGCGCTGGCACCGTCAGCACCCCTACGTGCTGGCGATCGACGGGACGGAGCATCGCGTGGGCTACGAGCCCGGCGAGTCGTCGACCGGGCTGTTCGGCGGCAATTCGAACTGGCGGGGCCCCATCTGGTTCCCGGTCAACTATCTGCTCATCGAGTCCCTGCAGAAGTTTCATCACTTCTACGGCGACGACCTGAAGGTGGAGTGCCCGACCGGGTCCAGTCGCTTGCTGAACCTGTGGGAGGTGGCCGCCGAGCTCTCGCGGGGCCTGACGCGGCTGTTCCTGCGCGGGCGCGACGGCCGGCGCCCGACCTACGGCGACTGTGCGCGATTCCAGCAGGATCCGCACTGGCGCGACCTGATCCTGTTCAACGAATACTTCCACGGCGACGAGGGCCGCGGCATCGGCGCCAGCCACCAGACGGGCTGGACGGGCCTGGTCGCCAAGCTGATCGAGCAGAGCGGCGAGTGATCCCGACCATCGGTCGGGACGGAGCGAGAGGAGAGGACACCATGGCGATCACCGAGCGGGTCCGCGAGATTCTGAGCTGGTACGGGAGCGACAGTCCGGGCACTCTCACCAATCTGGCCCGCATGCTCGGCGCCGGCGCGCTGGGTGGCAGCGGGCGGATGGTGATCCTGCCGGTCGACCAGGGGTTCGAGCACGGTCCGGCCCGCAGCTTCGCGCCCAACCCGGCCGGCTACGATCCGCAGTACCACTTCCAGCTCGCCGTCGACTCTGGCTGCAGTGCCTACGCGGCGCCGCTCGGCTTCCTGGAGGCCGGCGCCCGTCAGTTCGCGGGCCAGGTACCGCTGATCCTGAAGCTCAACAACCACGACGTGCTCTACGAGGAACGGGACCCGGAACAGGCCGTCACCGGGTCGGTGAAGGATGCGCTGCGGCTCGGCTGCGTGGCGATCGGTTACACCATCTACCCCGGGTCCACCCACCGCCTCGAGATGTACTCCACGTTGCGGGACCTCGCGCAGGAGGCGAAGGCCAACGGGCTCGCCGTCGTCGTGTGGTCCTATCCGCGGGGTTCCGGGCTCTCCAAGGAAGGTGAGACCGCGATCGACGTCACCGCCTATGCGGCTCACATCGCGGCCCAGCTCGGCGCGCACGTCGTCAAGGTGAAGCTGCCGTCCGCGCACCTGGAGCAGGCGGCGGCCAAGAAGGTGTACGAGAGCCAGAGCGTGCCGGTGGGCACGCTGGCCGAGCGGGTCCGCCACGTCGTGCAGTCGACGTTCAATGGCCGCCGGATCGTCATCTTCTCGGGCGGGCCGACGGCGGGCGACGAGCAGGTCTTCGACGAGGTCCGCGCCATCCGCGACGGCGGTGGCTTCGGCTCGATCATCGGCCGCAACTCGTTCCAGCGCAAGAAGCCGGACGCCCTGAAGTTCCTCGGCACCATCATGGGGATCTACGCCGGCACCCAGAAGTGATCGTCCTCGCGGGCGACGTCGGCGGCACCAAGACGGCGCTGGCGCTCTTCGACGCGACCGAGCGCGGTCTGGTGCCCATCCGCGACGCCACCTTGCCCAGCCGGGAGTGGCCGTCCCTCCAGGCCGCCATCCAGCAGTTCCTCGGGGGCGGCCCGCGGCCGAGGATCGACGCGGCGTGCTTCGGAGTCGCCGGGCCCGTCGTCGACGGCCGCTGTGTCGCGACGAATTTGCCCTGGATCATCGACGAGCGGGAACTCGCCGCCTCGATTCCAGCTCCGCGGGTGCGGCTGCTCAACGACCTCGAAGTCGCCGCCCACGGCGTGCTGGGACTGCCCGACGACGAGCTGCACACGCTCCAGCCCGGGATTCACCGCCGGGGTCACCTCGTGTTGATCGCGGCCGGCACCGGGCTGGGCGAGGCCCTGATCGTCCAGGACGGCGAGCGTCGGATCGTCATCGCCAGCGAGGGTGGCCACGCCGACTTCGCGCCGCGCGACGACCTCGAGGAGCACCTGCTGCGCTTCCTCCGCAAGGAGTTCGGCCGGGTGTCCTACGAGCGCATTCTCTCGGGGCCCGGGCTCTTCAACGTGTACCGGTTCCTGCGCGATACCGGCTGGGGCCGCGAGTCGGCCGACGTGGCCGACCGGATGCGCGCGGAGGACCCCAGCGCCGTCGTGACCGAGATGGCGCTGGCCGGCCGCGACCCGCTCTGCGCCAAGGCGCTCGACATCTTCGTGTCGGTCTACGGGGCCGAGGCGGGCAATCTGGCGCTCAAGGCGATGGCCACGGGAGGCGTGCTGGTTGGCGGCGGCATCGCGCCGCGGATCCTCGCGCGCCTGACGACCGGGGGGTTTGTTGCCGCGTTCCGCGACAAGGGCCGCCTGGCCTCGCTGATGGACGGCCTGCCGATTCGCGTCGCGCTGAATACCCGGGCGCCCCTGCTGGGGGCGGCCCGCGTCGCGGCCGCGATGCGCTAGCCGGACGCCGCCGCCGGGGCGGCGTCGTCGCGGTCGTGCGTGAACGGCAGCACCACCGTGAACGTGGTGCCGTGACCGACCTGACTCCGGACGTCGATGTTCCCCCCGTGGCTCTGCACGATGCCCAGGCTGACCGACAAGCCGAGGCCGGTGCCGCTCACCTCGGGCTTGGTCGTGAAGAACGGATCGAAGATCCTCCCCAGGATGTCGGGGGGGATGCCCGGGCCGGCGTCCTCGAAGGCGATCCGCACGGTCGCCCCGTCCGGGGACGTACGGATGGTGAGCGAGCCCCCCTCCTTCATCGCGTAGACCGCGTTGTTGATGATGTTGAGGAACACCTGCTTGATGCGCGACACGTCCATCTCAACCATCGGCAGGTCGGGCGCGTAGACCTCGTTCACG
>JBKOZA010000372.1:0-17284 GCA_046725675.1 Candidatus Methylomirabilota bacterium | reverse complement strand
ACCATCTCGACGGCGCCGAGCAGGCCCTTGCCGCCGCGGATGTCGCCGACGTGGGCGTGCCCCTTGAACGCGTCTTGAAGTCCCGCGAACAGGCGGTCGCCCATCTTGGCCGCGTTCTCCCACAGGCGCTCGCGCTCCATGATCTCGAGGTTCTTGAGCGCCACCGCGCAGCAGGTCGGATGCCCCGAGTAGGTGTAGGCGTGCATCCAGCGGTCCTCGGGCTTGACGCCGTCGATGGCGTCCTTGATCGCGCGGCTCACCATGATGCCGCCCAGCGGCAGATACCCGGAGGTCACGCCCTTGGCGAACGATCGAATATCCGGCTTGACGTTCCAGTGCGTGGTCGCAAACCACTTACCCGTCCGACAAAAGCCCGTTATCACTTCATCGGCAATGAAGAGAACCTGGTGTCGATTACACACCTCTCGCACCAGCGGGAAGTAGTCGTCGGTCGGATAGATGACGCCGCCGCCGCCGTGGATCGGCTCGGCGATGAACGCCGCCACCGTGCCGGGGCCCTCGCGCAGGATCGCCTCCTCCAGCAACCGCGCGGCCGTCTGGCCGGCCGTCTCTCCCGGCTTGCCCTCCTGCACGCGATACGGGTAGCAGGTCGGGATGTGCACGAAGCCGGGCATGCGCGGCTCGAACATCTTCCAGTAGGCGGCCATGCCGGTGGCGCTCATCGCCTGCTGGGTGACGCCGTGATAGGCCTGCTGGCGGGAGATGATCTTGACCTTGTCGGGCTTGCCCTTGGCCTTCCAGTAGAACCGCGCGGTCTTGAACGCCGACTCGTTGGCTTCGGCGCCGCCGGTGGAGAAGAAGATCCCGTGCATGTCGCCGGCGAGCTCGACCAGCTTCGAGGCCAGCGTGATGGCCGGGATGCTCGAGGAGCCGACGTAGCCCGAGAAGTACGCCATCTCCTTCATCTGGGCCGCGGCCGCGTCGGCCAGCTCGGTGCGGCCGTGGCCGACGTTGACGTTCCACAGCCCCGAGAGGCCGTCGATCATCTGGTGGCCGCCGATGTCCTCGATCGTGGCCCCGCGGCCGCGCACGTAGATGACCGGCTCGGCGTTGTCGATCGGGTGGTGCAGCGGATGGATGAGGTGATCCTGATCGGCCTTGATCAGCTCGGCGGCGGTCAGCGCCATGGACTCCTCCCGGGTGAAGGCCTCGTCGCGGGCCGCGCGGCCGGTGGCCGGGCGCGGCGGTAATTGCCGTCGAGTATCGGCGTCGCCCGCTCGCGCGGGCCGCCGTAGCGATAGAGCCAGGTGCGCACGCGGCGGCCGCCCTCGAGCGTCACCACCGCCCGACGCCGGACGAAATTGTACCCCTCCTCGCGGTCGAGCACCGGGAGAAGTTCCGCGTCGTCGAGCCGGTACACCTCACCGTGCACGCGGCCGCCGCCCTCGACGAGACCGGGATAGCGACCGAGGTCGAGCAGCCCTCCGCGGACGGTTCCCTCGCCGACCAGCCTGGCGCCGGGGGCCAGCACCGCGTGCAGGCCGTAGCCGCGCATGAGCGTGCCGTAGACGAAGAGCAGCGCGTTATTGCGGGCCAGCACTCGTGTCGAGCGCGCTGATCACGACGCGGCCGGGAGCACGGCGCGCAGCACGGCGTCGAGGAACTGCGCCTCCGGCAGCGCGCCCTCGAACTCCACGCGATCGTTGATGACGATCTTGGGCACCGCCATGACGCGATAGGCGCGGGAGAGGTCGGGGAACTCGGTCGCCTCGATCGCGGTCGCCGTCACCCGATCCGACGCCACCGCCATGTGCTGAGCCAGGCGTACCGCCCGGGGGCAGTACGGTCAGGTCGGCGTGGAGAAGACCTTGATGTGGACGTCGCCGGCCAGCGTGGCCAGCGACTCCCGGGTCGCGTCCTCCAGCGCCGGCTCGCCGCTCGAGGCGACGATGATCGAGTCGATCAGGTTGCTGAACTCGTAGCCCGACGGGATGCCGAGGAAGCGGATCCCGTAGTCGCGGGCGCCCTCCACCACGATGGCCGGCACCTGGTCGACGCCGTAAGCCTCGGCCCGCTCGCGCTCGATGGCAGGGTTCAACACCTCCACCGAGATCCGCTCGTCGAGCGCGGCCACTTCCCGGGCCAGCTGCTCGTTCTGCCGGCAGAGGTCGCCGGCCACCAGCTCCTGCGAGAAGACCACCAGCTTGACCGGTCCCTGCAGGCGCTCGAACTCGCGGCGGACCGCGTCCTGATCGCGTGCGCTGAGGATCGCCATGCGTCGATTATAGCGACTTGCACAAGGCCGCCGCCGGGCTTACGGTTGGCGGCTGGAGGCGCGGGTGATAAAGCCGTTCGTCATCAATCGGTACGGCCGGATCGTCTTTCCGTTCAACTTCTTTCCGGCCCTCGATTTCTCCGTGTTCGAGACGCTCGACCAGTTCGCCGCCGTCATCCGCCGCGATTTCGAGGATAAGGCGCCGACCGAGGCGGAGATCGTGACGCGGCTGGCGGCCGGCGGCTACAAGGGCCGCTACGAATTGCTGCGCGACCTCGCGCTCGACCTGTTCTGGGTCAACCGCTACCCGTTCACGATGTACGTCAAGCAGCCGATGCGCTGGCGCGACGTCCCCCGGCAGCGCGACGACATCTTCCTGCCGATCTTCCAGCCGTGGGAGAGCGCCGAGCCGGCCGCGGCCATCGAGAGCGGCTACCGCAACCTGGTCCCGAGCTGGGACGAGGGCACCGAGGACAAGATCTTCCGGATCCTGCTCGACGTCTTCCGGCACAAGAAGGGCGCCGGCGCCGAGCTGTCGCCGCTCAAGCCGACCGTGGCCGAGATCCTCGCCAATCCGCGCAACCTCACCTACCACCTGCTGGCCTACGATCCCGACTATCCCGGGTACGGCTGGGACGACATCGTCGAGTACTGGCACCGGGTGCCGGAGCTCGAGGCGCTGATGCGCCAGACGATGGTCCTCCACAACGAGTACCGGTGGGACCGCGCCAAGATGCGGGTGATCGAGGTGGGCAAGCTCCACGACGACGACTTCGTGGTGACGTACCGACCGCGCGGCGACGACGTGGCGCAGTTCATCCGTCGCGTCAAGGGCGGCCGCCGCGTGCGGCCCCGCAAGCCCGCCCCGGCGTCCTCGCAGCCGCCGGTCGAGCCCTATCCGCCCGTCGACGTGCGGGCGCGCTTCGCGGTGCAGCCGAAGCTGGAGGCGCTGGCCGTCTACCAGGGCGAGACGCCGTGCACGAACGAGGACCTGATCCGCAACGCCGCCTACTCGTGGTCGCCGATGACCGCGGTCGAGATCGAGGAGAAGACCGGCATCCGCCAGCGTCTTTACACGACGCTCGAGCTCGACCATATCTCGCTGCTGGCCGCCGAGCGCGCGCTGGCCAAGGCGGGGCGTCGACCCGACGAGATCGGCGCCGTCATCTTCTGCTCGTGCACCAGCACCCGGATGATGCCGTCGCTGGCCACCTGGCTCAGCGGCCAGCTCGGGATGTTCCAGACCCACTTCTCGGCGGATATCGTCGCCGCCTGCGCCGGCCTGCCGTTCGGGCTGAGCGAGGCGATCCGGCAGCTGCAGGAGGTGCGGCGCCCGGTCCTGCTGGTGTGCGGCGAGAAGTTCTCGGACAAGATCGGCACCGTGCGCACGTCGCGCATGATCTTCGGCGACGGCGCCGCCGCCCTGGTGGTGGGCCCGGCCCCGGCGGGGGCGCCGTCCGACGTCGAGTACTACCAGAGCTACGCGAGCGGCCCCATGAGCGAGGTCGACTCGATCATCTGGCCGAACCCCGAGTTCGACAACAACATCACCGTCCACGGTCCCGAGGTGCGCGCGCTGGTGAAGCGCTATCTCACCCAGATGATCCGCGAGCTGGAGACGCTGCCGCACCTCGACGGCGGCGGCTCGATCCTGCCGGCCATCGACCTCGTGGTGCCGCACCAGGCCAACAAGACGATGGTGGTCCACTACGCCACCGCCGCCGGCATCGCCGCCGACCGCCTCTACTTCAACATCGAGCGCGTGGGCAACACGTCGTCGGCCTCGATCCCGCTCGCCATCCACGACGCGGTGACCGAGGGCGTGATCGACCGGCCGATGCGCCTGTTCACCCCGGGCTTCGGCGCCGGCGCCGTGGCCGGGTACGCGGTGCTCCGGCTGGATCCGGCCGTCGTCGCCCGGTGAGCGCCTCGCCCCGGCTCGCCATCCGCGCCGGCTGGATCGTCGCCTTCGACGGTGACGGCCACCGCCTGCTCCGCGACGGCGTCGTGGTTCTCGAGGGCGACCGCATCGTGCACGTGGGGCGCGCGTTCGACGGCACCGTCGACGAGACGCTCGACGCCCACGATCGCGTCCTCACGCCCGGTCTCATCACCACCCACGCCCACATCGGGGGGTCGCCCCTCGACCGCTCGTTCATCGAGGACCGCGGCAGCCCCCAGTTCTGGTACTCGGGCCTGTTCGAGATGCTGCCGGTCCGCGGCGGCGCCCAGGACGAGGCGGCCGGGCGCGCCTGCGTCGACTTCTCCATGGCCGAGCTGCTGCGGGGCGGGGTGACGACGTGCATGGAGATCGGCGGGCTCGGGGAGTACGTCGTGGACCGGGCGGCCCACTACGGCCTGCGCGTCTACATGGGCCTGACGTTCCGCTCCGGCCAGTGGCTCACGCGCGACGGCCGCCGCGTGGTGTGGGAGTGGGACGAGGAGGCGGGCCGCCGCGGCCTGCGCCGCGCGGTGGAGTTCTTCGAGCGGCACGACGGCGCCCACGGCGGCCTCGTGCGCTGCTACTTCTCCCCGGCCCAGGTGGACACCTGCACGCCGGAGCTGCTGGTCGAGGCCAAGCGCTGGGCCGACGAGACGCGTCGGCCCTACACGGTGCACACCTCGCAGTCGGTCGTCGAGTTCAACGAGATGCTGCAGCGCCACGGCAAGACGCCGGTGGCCTGGCTGAACGAGCTCGGCGTGCTCGGCGACAACACGGTGCTCGGCCACGCCATCATCGTCGGCGGCTCGTCGTGGACGAACTACCCGGCTGGTGACGTGGCGATCATGGCCGAGTCGGGGTGCTCGGTGGCCCACGCGGTGTGGGTCTTCGCCCGCCGCGGCGTGCTCATGGAGTCGTTCGCCCTCTACCGCACCGCCGGCGTCAACGTCGCGCTGGGCACCGACACCAACCCCCAGTCCGTGATCGAGGCGATGCGGTGGGCGGCGGTCTGCTCGAAGATCGTCGAGCGCAACACCGAGGCCACCACCGCGGCCCACGCCTTCGACGCCGCCACCCTCGGCGGCGCCCGCGCGCTGGGCCGCGACGACCTCGGCCGCATCGCGCCCGGCGCCACCGCCGACCTCGTGCTCTGGAAGGCCGCCTCGTGGGGGATGACGCCACTGCGCGACCCGATCAAGAACATCGTCTACAACGCGACGGCGGAAGACGTCGACCGGGTGTACGTCGGCGGCCGCCTGGTCGTCCACGGCGGCCGGGTGGTGGCCGCCGACGAGGCGCGGATCCTCGCCGACCTGCAGGCCGGTGGCGAGCGCATGTGGCCCCGCATGAAGCAGTTCGACTGGGCCGGCCGCAGCGCCGACGAGCTCTCCCCGCTCAGCTACCGCGAGTGGGCATAGCGCTGGTCTTCTGACCTCACCCGGTCAGGAGACAAGGACGGCCCCGCCCTTCTGATGGCCGGATCGCCGTAAGATGCGTCGATGAACGGCGGCGCACTCCAAAGCTCGTGGCCGACCAGTTTTCCCGAATTGGTGACGGAGCGTCTGCGACTCCGCGCGCCGAGCCCCCGTGATGCGGCAGCCCTCCTGGCCGTCCTCGGAGACCCCGAGGTCACCCGGTACCACAACGTGCCGACCCTCACGACACTGGCGGAAGCGCAAGCAGCGCTCGAGCGGCTCGAGCAACGCTACGCCGCGCGCGATACGATCCGCTGGGCGATCGAGCTGGTCGAGCACAGTGAAATGATCGGGACGGTTGGATTACTCCGTTTCGACTTCGAGCATCGTCACGCCGAGGTAGGGTACGAGATAGCGCGCCGCTGGTGGGGCCGGGGATTCGTGCCCGAAGCGGCGGCGGCCGTCATCCGGTATGGGTTCTCCGTCTTGGGCCTCCATCGGATCGAGGCCGGGGTGCTGCCGGGAAACGATCCCTCGGTGCGGGTACTCCAGAAACTCGGGTTCCTCGAGGAGGGAACAAGGCGAGACTACCTCTACTCCAAGGGCCACTTTCGCAGCTTACGGTGGTTCAGCCTGCTCGAAACCGAGGACCGATGAGCGTGGAGTCCCGAACGTCCTCATACGCCGGTGCCGAAGCCACCGGCGGTGCGGACCGTCGCCGCCTCGCCCATGTGACCCGCAGAATGGAAGAGCGCGATGCCGCTCAGCACGGCCGTGTGCGGGCGGCCGGGGAACGCCTTCGTCAGCACGTCCCGGCGGACGCCGAAGGCTCCCGTCGCGGCCGCGCGCTCGACCGCGTCGGTGGTCACCTGGCCTTCCCAGTCCTGGGGCTTGAATGCGCCGATCAGCTCGCGGGTGCGGCGCCCCACGGCGTCGCGATACTCGCGCAGGGCGCCGAGGTCGATCTGCTTCGTCAGCGCCGTCACCTCAGGGCTCGTCATGCCGATGCCGAAGTCGGGGCGGCTGACGGCGAGCCTCTTGGCCCAGCCATCGTCGAAGACCTGCGGCTGTCCCCCCACCACCACGTTGACGAGGATGTCCTCGGCCCGCGCGATGTGCCACATCAGCCACGCCAGCGAGTTCAGGTCCTCGCGGGGCCGCACCCGCATCTGCTCGTCGGTCAGGCCGGCGAAGGCCCGCTCGGACGCCGACATCTTGTTGCCTCCCACGGCCACCGAGTGCATCGCGGCGTGTTGCTCGAGGAACAGGTCCCGACCGTCCATGGTGTCCTCCCCTGACGTCTCTGCGCAGTGTCCGTGCGGTCGATCGCATCATACTCGCTCCGACGACGCCTCGCCGGCCGGACGAGCCGCCGGCGGGCTCGGGCCGCGCAGCGTGACGAGGGCCGGCTGCCGGGCCAGGAACGCGCTCGAGAACGCGCGCGCGAAATCGTCCTCGTCGCGCGCGGTCCACGCGCGAATGCCGCGGTCTCCCAGTCGGGCCGTCGTGTCGGGCCGGAGGGCGTCCAGCGACACCACGACGATCGGCAATCCCAGCGCCGCCGCCAGATTCAGCGCCGGCTCACCGGTGCTCAGCCCGCCCGCGGTCGTGAAGGCGACGACCCGCCGCTCGGGGTGGGCCAGCTGCGCGGCCACCGCGGCCAGCACCGGGTAGCCAGGAGGCGCCGTCCCGAGAGACACGAGGGTCTCGCGCGGTGCCACCGCCTGCCACGCCGCCAGCGCTGGAACGTCACCGGCAGCCAGCGTCCCGCCCGGCGTCGCCTCGCGAGCCAGCGCCACCAGTCGCGCGCCCGGCACGGCCGTCGCCGTCCGGGAGACCGCCCGCTTGATGCGATCCAGCACGGCCACGTCCCAGTCGGCCGCCGCGCGCGCGCGCACGGCCGGAGCGAGCTCCTCGATGACCAGCGCCAGGTCGCCGAGCGCCTCGGCGACGAGACCGCCTTCGGGCCACGGCGCGCGGCCGATGCGCGCCAGCGGGACCCGAGGCGGAATCACCGCGGGCGACTGCTCGCCCGGATCGACGCCGATCAGGACGACGAGGTCCGCGGATGCCAGCACGGGGTGCCCGGTGGCGAGCACGCCGAGCGCGAGAGGATGTGGCTCGGGGAGAGCGCCGCGTCCCTTGACGGTCGCCAGCACCGGCGCCGGCAACGTCTCGACGAGCGAGCGGATCCAGCGCGCGTCGTCGGGGCTGCACTCGAGGCCGGTCACCACGAGCGGACGGCTGGCGGCGGCGAGCGCCGCGCCGAGGGCGTCCAGCGTCGTCGGCCCTGGCGGCGGCAGCGGTCCCGGCCGGTACGACACCGCCACCGGCAGCGCCGGCTCGCCGACGACGGTGGCCCCGACGACGAGATGCACGGGCCCGCGCGGACAGGTCAGCGCGAGGTTGGCCGCGTGGGCCACCCGGTGCGCCGCCGAGGCGGGCTCGACGATCAGGCTGGCCTTGACCACCGGCGCCAGCAACCCGGCGTCGGCGCCGGGCTCGGTGAGCACGATCAGTGGGGCCCGCTCCCGCTGCGCGTGGGCGAGACCGCGCACGACGCCGGGCGCATCGCCGAGATCCGCCAGCAACGCGCCGGGTCCGTCGCCGACCTCACCGGTGACGGCGGCCAGCACACCCGCCGACACGGCGTCGTGGGTGTCGACGATCTCCAGCCCGCGGCGGCGGGCGGCGGCGCGGAGAGCTTCCGGCCCGGCGGGCGCGGCGAACAGGTGCGCGGCGCCGGCCCGCGCCAGACCGTCCACGAGCACGTCGGCGACGGTGGTGCGAGCCATCTCCGTCCGCGCGGCGGGCGGTCGGCGGTCGCCCGGCCGTCAGCGGGCCATCGATGCGAACACGGTCCGCATGCGGTCCAGGGCCTTGGCGAGGTTCGTCTCGGAGTTCGCGTAGGAGATCCGCAGGTAGCCCTCGCCGTGGGCGCCGAACGCCGTGCCGGCCAGCACCGCCACTCCGGCGTCCTGCAGCAGCCGCTCGGCGACTTCGGCCGAAGTGCGGCCGGTGCCGGTGATGTTCGGGAACACGTAGAAGGCGCCCCGCGGGCGCCGGCAGGCGACGCCCGGCAGCCGGTTCAGGCCGTCGACGAGCAGATCGCGCCGGCGCTTGAACTCGGCGACCATGCGCGTCACCGGCGTGTGGTCGCCCTGCAGGGCGGCGACGCCCGCCAGCTGCACGAACGAGGCGGTGCACGAGTTGGAGTTCACCATGAGCCGCGTCACGTGCTCGGCGAGCTCGACGGGCATGACGCCGTACCCCAGCCGCCAGCCCGTCATCGCATACGACTTCGAGAAGCCGTCGAGGAGGATGGCCCGCGCGTGCATCCCGGGCTGCGCGTAGAACGACACGAACTCGCCCTCGTACAGGAACTGCCGGTAGATCTCGTCGGTGAGGACGGGGATGTTCCGCTCGACGGCGAGGCGGGCGATCCGCTCGACCTGGCCGCGGTCGAGCACGCCGCCGGTCGGGTTCTCCGGCGAGTTGACGATGATCAGCTTCGTCCGCGACGACACCCGCTGCTCGAACAGGGCCAGGTCGAAGCCGAAGTCGTCGGCCTCGCGCAGCGGGATCGGCACCGGAACCCCGCCGACGAAGTTGATGACCGACTCGTAGATGGGGAAGCCGGGGTTCGGATAGATCACCTCGTCGCCGCGTCCGACCAGCGCCATGATCGTGAAGAACATGATCGGCTTGGCGCCGGGCGTGACGACCACCTGCTCGGGCGACACCGGCACCCCGCGCGTCTCGGCGGTGTGCTTGGCGATGGCCTCGCGGAGCTCCGGCAGCCCTGCCGAGGGCCCGTAGTGAGTCGCGTTGGCGTCGAGCGCGCGCTTGGCGGCCTCCTTGATGTGGGCCGGCGTGTCGAAGTCCGGCTCGCCGATCTCCAGGTGGACGATCTCGCGCCCCTGCCGCTCGAGCGCGCGTGCTCGGGCCAGGACCTCGAAGGCCGACTCCGTCCCGAGCCGGCCCATGCGTTCCGCGACATTCATCGCGTCCTCCTCGTCGAATGCCAGATTATATCCTCGTGAACTTCGTGCGGGTCGCGGCGGGGCCGTTCGTGATGGGCCAGCCGGACGGGCATCCCGGCGAGCGACCCGTGCACGAGGTGTGGGTCGACGCGTTCGAGGTGGCGACGACGCCGGTGACGAACGCGCAGTGGGCGGCCTGGCTCGCCGCGGCCGGCGCCCCCGAGCCGGCGTTCTGGCGTACGCCCGGCTTCGACGCGCCCGACCAGCCGGTCGTCGGCGTTTCCTGGGACGAGGCCGCGACGTTCGCCGCGTGGGCCGGCGCCCGCCTGCCGACCGAGGCCGAGTGGGAGAAGGCCGCCCGTGGCGGCCGCGCAGCCGCGCGCTATCCGTGGGGCGACACACCGCCGCCGCCGGCAACGTTCACCGCGCCGCCGCGCGTGGGCTCGACGCCGCCGAACCCACTCGGCCTGTACGACCTGGCCGGCGTCTGCCACGAGTGGTGCGCCGACTGGTACGACGAGCGCTACTACGCGGTCTCGCCGCCGCGCGATCCGCGCGGGCCGGCGGCGGGCACGCGGCGCGTGAGTCGCGGTGGCGCCTGGCGCCACGCCGATCCCTGGAGCCCGGTCGCCCACCGCTCGTCGCTGCCGCCGCACCTGCGCTACTCGGACTACGGGGTCCGGCTCGCGCGCTCCTGCGGTACTATGGCGCCGGAGCCCTGAGCATGACTTCGGCCGACCGCTCGGTACTCCGCGAGGGCATCGTCGCTGGCCTGATCGGGGCCGCCGTGGTCGCGATCTGGTTCTTCGTCTTCGACTTCGCGCGCGGCCGCCCCTTCCTCACCCCCACGCTGCTCGGCTCCTACGTGTTCTTCGGGGTCAACACGCCGATCGGCCTCGACCCCGCGCTGGGGCCGATCCTCGGCTACACCGTCCTGCACGGCCTGGCCTTCATCGCCTTCGGCATCGTCGCCGCCACCATGATGGCGATGAGCGAGCGCGAGCCGGCGCTGTTCGTCGCCTTCGTGATCCTGTTCGCCGCCTTCGAGGTCTTCTTCTTCGGGGTGCTGAGCGTCCTCGGGCGGGCCATGCAGGCGGCGCTGGTGTGGTGGTCGGTGCTGATCGGCAACCTGCTGGCCTCGGTCGCGATGCTGTGGTTCTTCTTCCGCGCCCACCGGGCGCTGCCCCGGACGCTGATCGGCTCCTGGGGCCGCGTGCTACGCGAGGGCGTGGTGGCCGGTGTGCTGGGCGCCGCCGTCGTCGCGCTGTGGTTCTTCGCGATCGACGCCATCCAGGGGGAGCCGCTCCGGACCCCGCGACTGCTCGGCACCGCGCTGCTCGGGGCCGGCGACCCGACCGCCGGCATGCTGGCCTACACGGTGGTGCACGGCCTGGCCTTCGTAGCCTTCGGCACCCTGGGCGCGCTGCTCATCGAGGGCGCCGAGCGCCAGCCGCTCCTCGTCTTCGCGCTGGTGATCCTCTTCACCGCCTTCGAGATCTTCTTCTTCGGCGCCGTCGTCATCCTGGCCAGCTGGATCCTCGACGAGTTGGCCGGCTGGACCATCTTCGTCGGAAACATCCTGGCCGCGGCCGCCATGCTCGCCTACTACTTCTCCGGCCACCGGGCCCTGGCCCGGCGGCTCACCCAGGCCTGGGCCGAGGAGGAGTGAGAGCGGTCAGCTGCCGGTCTCGGGGACGGTCATCACCTCGAGGAGGTGGCCGTTGGGGTCCTGGAAGTAGAAGCCGCGGCCACCGCGCCGCGTGTTGATGCGGCCGTCGGTGTGGCTGAAGGGGCCGCTCCCGTAGGGGATCCCCCGGGCCTGCACGCGCGCAAAGATCGCGTCGAAGTCGGCGTCGCCAATGTGGAACGCGTAGTGGGTGCCGCGCGGCTCCGCCTCGTCGGCGAAGTCGAACGTCAGGTCCTCGTTGATCCGAACCTGCGCGAAGTGACCCTGACCGGGGGTGACCGCCAGGCCGAAGATCTCGGCGAAGAATCGCGCCGAGGCGACCTTGTCCCTGGCCGGCACGATCGTGTGGTCGAGTCGAATCGCCATTGCCTACCTCCTGTGCGCCCGTCGCGGCGTTCAGCGAGCCGTCCGGTCCTTGAGATGCCGGCTGACGCGAGGACGGATTCCCCGCCCCCACGTCACCAGAGCGCCTCGGGCAGCGGCAGGCCCTCGAAGGTCTTTACCGGCAGGGGCGCCGGCGCCGCGACGCCCAGACGCTCGGCGAGGACGTAGAGCTGCCGCAGGTGCTGCGCACAGTGCCAGGTGGTGCGCTCGAGCAGGTCGTGGGCGCCCTGCGGCCCGTAGTAGACGTCGATGACCCGCGTGAACTCGTCGGCGGCGGCGCCGTCGAACCAGCCGGCGATGCGCCCGCGGACCAGCGCGCCCCACCGGGCGACGTCGCCCCCGTCGACCATGTCGGCGGGCGCCCGCTCGTCGAACCAGGTCTCGGGGAAGTGGCCGCGGTCCATCGCGTCCACGAACGACAGGCCTACCCGGAAGAT
The DNA here is from genome assembly GCA_046725675.1 of Candidatus Methylomirabilota bacterium. Classification (GTDB taxonomy): domain Bacteria; phylum Methylomirabilota; class Methylomirabilia; order Rokubacteriales; family CSP1-6; genus AR5. The sequence continues at coordinate 5,200 of JBKOZA010000372.1, read as the reverse complement.
GTGAAAGCCGAGGTCGCGGATCGAGCGCTTGCGCTCGGGGGGGACGACGTCGAGCTGGGCGGCGTCGAAGCGATGCACCAGGCCCTGGGCTGATTCGAGGATGCGGTCGAGCCGGGCGGCCAGCTCACGCGGCGGGTGCTGGGCGGCGCTGGCGTACGGCACGCCCAGCAGCTTGGCGTAGCCGGCCGGGTTCCAGCCGTGGACCGCGCGGCCCTCGAAGGCCACGGCGGGCACGCGCGGCACGCCGAGCTGCTCGAGCTCGGCGACCGTCGAGGGCTCGGCCTGGATGTCGACGGGATCGAACTCGATCCCCCAAGACGTGAGCAGCTCCTTCGTCTTGGCGCACGACGATCACCCCGGGCGGTAGTACAGACGTGGCTTCATGGTGGCCTCCCGCTGCCAGGGTACCCGGCCCGCGGGCTCAGCGCCCGCGGAATGTCGGCGTCTTCTTCTCGGCGAACGCCGTCACCCCGGCCTTGAAGTCCTCGGTGTGGCCACAGGCGGCGATGCCCTGGGCCTCCAGCTCCATCTGGGTCTCCAGGCTCTCCCACGTCGACTGGTGGAGGAGACGCTTGGCGATGCCGAAGGCCTTGGACGGGCCCTGGGCCAGCTCGCGGGCCAGGCTGGCGACGCTGGCCGTGAGCTCGGTGTCGGCGACGGCGCGCGTCACCAGACCCCACTCGACCGCCTCCCGCGCGGTGAGCACGCGGTTCGTGAAGTACAGCTCCATCGCCCGACGCAGGCCGATCAGCCGCGGCAGGAAGTACGACGAGGACCCGTCGGGGCTGGCCGCGATCTTCGAGTAGGCCAGCGTGAACTTGGCCGACTCCGCTGCGAGCACCAGGTCGCCCGACAGGGCCAGGCTGCAGCCGCCGCCGGCGGCGACGCCGTTGACCGCCATGATCACCGGCTTGTCGCTCCGGCAGAAGCGCGAGATGGCGCCGTGCAGATAGGTGGTGAGCTCCTTGATGTGGACGCCGATGCGGCCCAGGTTCTCGACGAAGTCCTTGACGTCGCCGCCGGCGCAGAAGGCGCGGCCGCTGCCGGTCACGACGATGCAGCGCACGTCGGGGTCCTCGTCCAGCTCGAGCGAGGCGGCGAACAGCTCCCGTCCCAGCGGCAGGTTGAGCGCGTTGTAGGCGTCGGGTCGGTTCAGGGTGAGCGTGGCGACGCCGGCCGCTCGCTCGAGAGTCAGGCACTGGTAAGCCATCGGGCTCCTCCGGTCGATCGTGAGGGGTTCAGCGGAGGGGACGGGCGCGCGCCACCTCGGCGACGGCGTCGAGGATCTCCTGAATCTGCAGCGGCTTGACGAGGACCAGGTCGACGCCGTGGGCCCGCCGCTCCTCGGGCGACAGCTCGACCCCGAAGCCGCTCACCAGGAACACCGGTACCTGCGGCTTCGCGTGCTTCACGGCCCGGGCGACCTGCCAGCCCGACACCCGTGGCATGGCGAGGTCGGTCACCACCAGGTCGAACGGCTCGGCGGCGAACCGCGCGATCGCCTCGCCGCCATCGCTGAGCGTGACGACGATGTGGCCGGCCGACTCCAGGATGTCGCCGATGACCGCTCGCACCGGCGGCTCGTCGTCCACGACGAGGCAGCGGAGCGCGCGCACGGCCGGCGTCTCCGGCACGGGCGCGGCCGGCGCCGGCTGCACGTCGCTGCCGCGCGGCAGCGACAGCCGGAACGTCGAGCCGCGCCCGACCTCGGTCTCGACGTCGATGGAGCCGCCGTGGCGGGAGATGATGCCGTAGGTCATCGACAGACCCAGGCCGGTGCCCTGCGGTCCCTTGGTCGTGAAGAACGGGTCGAACACCTTCTCGCGCACCTCGGGCGTCATGCCCACGCCGGTGTCGGCGACCGAGACCTCCACGCGCTCGTCCACCAGCGCGGTCGCCAGCGTGAGGGCGCCGCCCTCGGGCATGGCGTCGACGGCGTTGAGGATCAGGTTCGTCATCGCCTCCCGCAGCTCGGCGCCGTCGCCCAGCACGGCCGGGACGTCCCCGAGGTCGGCCCGCACCTCGATCGCGATGCCGCGGCTGGTCGAGTCCTCCTTCCAGCGCGAGCGCGTGATCTCCAGGGCGTCGCGCACGACCTGGTTGATGTCGAGCGGCACCAGCGGCTGGTCGCGGCGGATGCGGGTGAAATCCTGCAGCCGCCGTACGGTCTGGGCTCCGTCGAGGGCGGAGCGCTCGATCACCTGCAGCCACTGGCGCTGCTTGGGATCCTGCACCCGGCGTAGCAGGAGCTGGGCGCGGCCCAACACCGAGGCCAGCAGGTTGTTGAAGTCGTGGGCCACCCCGGAGGCCATCTCGCCCAGCGCCCGCAGCTTCTCGGTGCGCACGAGCTGATCCTGGGCGGCGGCCAGCTCGCTGTAGGCGCGCGTACGCTCCTCGTAGAGCCGCACGCTCGACAGCGCCAACGCCGTGAGGTGAGCGATGTTGAGCAGCAGCCGCTCCTCGGCTTCGGTGAACGGTCGCTCCGCGCTGCGCAGGACGAGGACGCCCAGGGCGCGGTCGCGCGCGGTCATCGGCACCCCCAGCCAGTAGCGGAGGCGTTCGGAGACCGCCACCGGGCGCACGCCGTGACGCACGCACTCGGCGGCGTAGTCGTCGGTGCGCAGCGGCATCCCCGACTCCAGCACCGGCGTCATCAGCCCCACGCCGCGCGCCGGATAGCGGCGCGGCTCGCTGTCGTCGCGGACGTCGTCCACCCAGCGCATCGCCACCTCGAGCTCGTCGCCGTCGTCGGCGCGGATGATGACGACCATGTTCCGCACGTCGAGCACGCGGGCCAACTGCATGCGCAGCGCGTCCAGCAGGGCCGCCCGGTCGAGCTGGCCGGTGACCGCCCGCGACAGCTCGTGGAGCACGGATAGTTCCTCGACGCGCCGGCGGTTCTCCTCGAACAGCCGGGCGTTCTCGATCGCGACGCCGGCCTGGTTGGCGATGGCCTCCATGAGGGCCAGGTCGCCGGCGCTGAAGTTGCGGGCGCGCTCCCACCACACCGCCGCGAAGCCGCCGATCATCCGGTCCTTGGCGATGACGGGCACGAACAGGTGGCTCTTGTGCGGCGCCTCCTCGCGGATGATCGGCGGCATCCGCGGATCCTGGGCGGCGTCGGCCGAGTAGACCGGCCGCTTGGTGCGGGCGGCCTCGGCGTAGATGGCGTGCTCCACCATCGACAGCCGCACCTCGCGCAGCGCGGTGAGCTGCGCCGTCGGCACCCGGTAGCCGGCGAAGGGCGTGAGCCACTGCCCGGTCTCGTCGACCATCCAGAGGCCGACCGTATCGGCGCCGAACGTCGTCGCCACTTGCCGCAGGAACAGCCGCACCAGGCTCTGCACGTCGAGCGTGGAGGACACCGCCCGGCTCGCCGAGAGCAGGGTCTCGGTCTCGCTCAGCTTGATCTGGGTCTGTCGGGCCAGCTCGGCGTTCTCCATGGCCAGGCCCACCTGGGCAGCGATGCCGTCGAGCAGGCGGATCTCCGCCGGGGGGAAGGTCCGGCCCGTGCGCCACCACACCAGGAACATCCCGCCGACCGGTTGGCCGTGGGCCAGCGTTGGCGCGAACAGGCTCGAGTGCGGCGGCAGCGCCCGCATCCACTCCTGGTCGTAGCCGGCGTCGCGATGGACGTCGCTGCTGGCCACGGTGCCGCCGTCCCGAAACGCCTGCGCGAGCGCCGGCGCCCGCTCGATGGACAGCGGGTTGCTCAGGAAGAACGGCAGGAGCTCCTTGGGCACGTGGTACCCGGCGGCCGGCAGGAGGGTCGTGCGCCGCTCGTCGGCGAGGTAGATCCCCGTCATGTCGGCGCCGAACGCGCGCCCCACCTCGACGGCCACGCCGCGCAGGACGATGTCGGCCGGCCCTTGCTGCGAGAGCACCTGACCGACCGCCAGCAGGGTGCGGGTCTCCCGCAGACGCTCCTGCGCCTCGGCGTACAGCCGCGAGTTCTCCAGGGCGAGGGCGATCTGCCCGGCGATGGTGAGCGCCAGGTCGCGTTGCCAATCCTGGAAGCGTCCCGTCCGCTCGCTGTAGTCGAGCGTCAACACCCCGATGACCCGGTCCTGGCGCAGCATGGGCACGATGAGGCAGGCGCGCAGACCGAAGGCCCGCACCCAGTCGGGCGGGATCAGCGGCGAGGTCGCGCAGTCCTCGATGAGCAGCGGCTGGCGCGTGCGGATCACCTGCGCGTTGGCCGGGATGGCGTCGGGCGGGCCCCCTTCGATTTTCTGGAACTGCGCCCACATGGCGGGCATGCGGTGGCCGTCGGCGAACTGCGACATCAGCGGCGTGACCCGGCCGCCGTCCCACTGCTCGAGCGTGCAGCGGTCCACCCGGCACACCTGGGCCACCTTCAGCGCCACCCGCTTGAGAACCCGCCGCGAGTCCAGGGTGGCGGACAGGATCTCGGCGACCTCGAGCAGCGCGCGCGTCTCGCTGAGGCGCCGGCTCGTCTCGGAGTACAGGCGCGCGTTCTCGAGCGCGATGGCCGCCTGGGCGGCCAGCGAGCCCATCAGCGACGTCGTCTCCGGGGTCACCGACCACGCCGCCGCCCGGTGCACCGCGAAGGCGCCCAGCAAGCGCTCGCCGATCGCGATCGGATATGCCGTCATCGCGTGGAGCCCGCGGCGCTGCAGAGGCTCCGGATCGAGGATGCGCGGGTCGCCGGCGACGTCGATCCACATGAGCGGCTCGCGCCGCGCGACGACCCAGCCGACGCCGCCCTCGCCCACGGCGAGGTCGTCCTTCAGCTCGGCGGCCAGCTCGGGCTCGCCGAACGTCAGCGCCCGCTGCAGCCGCTGGGAGACGGCGTCGTAGGCCCAGAGGCTCACGAAGCCGGCGTCGAAGAAGCGGGCGATGGCCCGGGCCAGATTCTGGAGCACCTCCTCGACGTTGAGCGAGGAGGACACCAGCCGGTTGACCTCCTCCAGCGCGCGCAGCCGCTCGGCGTACCGGCGCGCGTCCTCGTACAGCCGGGCGTTGCGGATGGCAGCCGCCGCCTGGGCCGAGAACGACTGCAGAAGATCCTGGTCGTCGGCGCCGAACCGGAAGGGGTCCACGCGGATGAGGACGAGGACGCCGAGCACGTGCTCGCGGTCGAGGACCGGGGCGCAGAAGAGGCTGCGCAGGCCGCGCTCGCGCGCCCACTCGCGCGCGACGAACCGGCCGTCGGTGAAGATGTCGTCGATCGCCAGCG
>JBKOZA010000371.1:0-3937 GCA_046725675.1 Candidatus Methylomirabilota bacterium | reverse complement strand
AGAGACCGGCGGGACCCGCTCAGCCCTTGATGGCGCCGGCCGTCATGCCCTTCACGAACCACTCGGACAGGAACAGATAGAGGACCAGCACGGGCAGGGTGGCGATCATCAGCCCGGTCGCCAGCATCCCGATGTCCTGGTACTGATCGGAGACGAGGAACTGGATGGCCAGGGGGAGCGTGCGGATCTTCTGCTGGGTGATGAAGACCACCGCGTAGAGGAACTCGTTCCAGAAGTAGATGAAGTTGAGGATGACCGTCGTGGCCACCGCCGGCAGCGCCATCGGGAACATCACGCGCCAGAACATGGCCCAGTCTCCGCAGCCGTCGATGCGGGCGGCTTCCTCGAGCTCGGTGGGGATCTGGGCGAAGAAGGCGCGCAGCAGGTAGATCGTGAGGGGCAGCTCGGTGACGACGTAGACCAGGGTGAGCCCGGTGAGTGAGTTGAAGAGCCGGTACTGCACGAGGATCTGGAACAGCGACAGCAGCATGATCTGGGGCGGGAACATGATGGACAGGAAGATCAGCAGGAACAGCGGCTCCCGCAGCGGGAACCGGTAGCGGCGGCGGGCGAAGGCGAAGCCCGCCATGGAGCCGATGAGCGTGACGATGAGGACCGAGGCCACCGCCACGATCGTGCTGTTCTTGAAGTACGTCGCGTAGCCGAACTCGTTCCAGGCGGTCGCGTACTTCGCCCAGTGGGCGGGGATGGGCAGCCCGTAGTGGCTGCGGTAGATCTCGTCGGTCGTGCGCAGCGACATCAGGGCCGTCCATAGATAGGGACCGGCCGAGAAGGCCGTGTAGGCCAGGACCGGCAGCAGCAGGAGCAGGCGGGCCAGACGGCGGCTCACCTCAGAACTCCAGGGCCTCGCGGCGCTGCAGGACCCGGGTGAGCAGCAGCGACAGGCCGAAGATGATCACGAACCAGATGACCGCGATGGCCGAGGGGTAGCCGAGGTCGAGCGTCTTCCACTCGAACGCGCGCTTGACCACGTAGGTGGCGACGGTCTCGGTGCCCCACATCGGCCCCCCGCGGGTCATGACCCACACCAGGGCGAACTGCTTCATCTTCCCGATGAAATCCAGGATCGCCAGGTTCACGATCGTCGGCCGCAGCAGCGGGATCATGATCCGCAGCGTGCGGTGCCACGGCCCGGCGCCGTCGACCGTCGCCGCCTCCAGGTAATCGGCGGGGATGGCGTGGATGGCCGCCAGCAACACCACCATGTTGAAGCCGGCGAACATCCACGTCGTGACGAGGATCAGCGCCGGCAGCGCGGTCGTCGGGCTGGCCAGCCAGGCCTGGGCGTAAGCGCCGAGGCCGACGGCGCGCAGCACCAGGTTGGCGATACCCCAGTCGTAGTTGTAGACCCACAGCCAGATCACGCCGACGACCGGGTAGGACATCAGCACGGGCGTGAACCACACCGTGCGGAAGAACCGCGCGAACGGCACGCGGGCGTGCAGCGTCAGCGCCAGGACCAGGGCGAGGGGAATGTCGACGATCGGCGCGACCACCGCCCACACCAGCGAGTTGCGGGCCGCCTTCCAGAAGACGTCGTCGCTGGCCAGGATCTCGCGGAAGTGCTCGAGCCCGACGTACTCGTACAGCATGCCGAGGTCCATCCGGAGCGTGTGCAGGCTGTTGTAGAAGGTCACCAGCACCGGATAGATCGTGAAGGCGGCGTAGAGCACGACGGTGGGTCCGAGGAACACCGCGATGGCGCCCCACGGGCGGCGGCCGCGGGGGCGGCGCACGGCCGCCCCCGCCAGGACCAGCGACTCGGTTCGCGCCAGCTACTTGCCCTTCAGCCGCGCGTCTTCGAGCTTGGCCAGCGCCTCGTCGGCGCCGATCAGCTTGTTCGGCAGCCCCTGGTTCACCGCGGCCACGTAGGTGTCCCACACGCCCGGCTTCATCAGCAGGCGCACCTGCTGGGCGGTGAGGTCCACCCACTTCGTTGACTTGTTCACGCGGGCGTACTCGTCGAAGTACGACTTCAGCGGGCTGTCGATCTTCGAGACGTCGGTCTTGATCCCGGTCTGCACACCGGTCTTGGCCATCCACAGGTTGCCGATCTCGACGTCGGCGAAGGCGTCGACGACCTTGACGGCCAGCGCCACGTTCGGGCTCTTGGCGGCGGCGCCGAGCGAGCCGGCCACGCCGAGGAACTTCTGGCCGTGCCCCTTGCCGTCCTTCATGAGCGGGTAGTTCAGCATCCCCAGCTCGAAGTCCTTGGGCTGGCCGCCCTTGTCCGGGGAGACGAACGCGCGCCCGGTGTACCAGGAACCGACCGGGAACATGCACGCCTTCTGCTCGGTGTGAAAGTAGCGATGCGCCTCGGCCAGCGTCATGCTGCTGAGCGTCTTGGCGTAGGCGCCGAGGTCGATCAGCTCCTTGTAGTAGTGGAAGACCTCGACGACCCGCGGGTCCTTCCACGAGAGCTCGCCCTTGAACAGCCGCAACGTGTCGTCGGCGCCGAGCTTGTCGAGCAGCATGCCATTCGGCATGTAGTGCGCGGCCCAGTCGCGGTCGGCGGCGCCGGTGGCGAAGGCGGCGTAACCGGCCTGGGCGCACTTGCCGACGACCTCCTTGAACTGCTCCTGGGTGAAGGCGCCGGCGGCCGGCACGGTGATGCCGAGCTGCTTGAACGCCTTGCGGTTGTAGTAGAGCTCGTCGGAGGCCGCCTCCAGCGGCAAGGCCCAGATGCCGGTCTTGCCGCCCGGCCCCGGCCGGGTCCAGAAGGCCTTGCCGAAGGGCTCGATGTTCTCCCAGCGCACGCCGGTGGAGAGGTCGGCCATCCAGCCGGCCTGCATGAACTCCGGCGCGTCGATGTCGTAGTAGAGGACGTCGGGGAAGCCGGAGCCGGCCGTGAAGGCGGCCCGCAGCGCCGTGAACATGTTCTTCTTCTCGTAGAAGGTGATGGTCACGGTGTGACCGGGGTTCTTCGCCTCGAACCGCCGCTTGGCCTCGAAGAGCACGACCTTCTTGTTGTCCTCGATGGCCCAGTGGCTCCACCACTGAAGCTCCGTCGCGCGCGCGGCCGGCGCGCTCGCGAGCGCGACGCCCAGGGTGAGCAGCAGGACCCGCCACGACTGTCGCATCGGCGACCTCCTCGGTGATCGGTGGGGCTGTCTCGCCGGCCCGTAGTGTACGCTGAGACGCGCGCAAGGAGGGAGCCGTGCCCGACCGCGATGCGGCCTTCGTGGGAACGATTCCCCCGATCTACGATCGCCATCTCGGCCCGCTCTTCTTCCAGCCTTACGCCGACGACCTGGCGGCGCGTCTGGTGCCCACGCCCGACATGCGGGTCCTGGAGGTCGCCTGCGGCACCGGCCTGGTGACCCGACGCCTCCTCGAGCGGCTCGGCGGCAGCGGGTCGATCCTGGCGACCGATTTGAACGAGCCGATGCTCGCCTACGGACGCTCGCAGATTCCCGGCGCGCCCGGGCTGCAGTGGCGCCAGGCCGACGCGATGGCGCTGCCGGTGCCCGATCGAGCGTTCGACGCGGTCGTCTGCGGGTTCGGGCTGCTGTTGTTTCCGGACAAGGCAGCGGCCATCCGCGAGACCTTCCGCGTATTACGGCCAGGCGGCACTTACCTGTTCAATGCGTGGGGACCGCTGGCCGACAACCCCGCGCCTCGCATCGCGCACGAGACGGTCGCCACCTTCTTCCCGTCAGATCCGCCGCAGTTCTACACGGTTCCCTTCAGCTGTCACGACCCCGCGGAGATCTGCAGGTGGCTGGCCGACGCCGGCTTCACCGACGTGACGTGGACCTCCCTCCCCAAGACGGGGAGCAGCCCCTCGGCGGCGGAGGCCGCGATCGGACTGATCGAAGGCAATCCGATCGGCCCCGCCATCGTGGAGCGCCGCGCCGACGCGGTCGCCGAGATCGAGCGCGCCGTCGCCGCGCGAATCGCCGTCGAGGTCGGCGAC
>JBKOZA010000370.1:0-6575 GCA_046725675.1 Candidatus Methylomirabilota bacterium | reverse complement strand
AATACCGACGCCGGCGACTACCAGGCGGCGGCCGGCATCGGGCGCGTGCTCGCCACGGGAGAACCGGCCCTCGTGCCCCACGTGTCGCCGGAGTGGCTCCGGAGCATCGCCCACGACGACGCCCACCTGGTGCTGCTGCAGGGGATCGGGATGGTGTCGTTGATCCATGCCCCCCTGCTCCTGCGCGGCCGGACGATCGGCGTGCTGACGCTCGCCCGCACCGGCAACGGCGGGCCCTACGGGGCCGCCGATCTCGCCGTCGCCGAGGAGCTGTGCGACCGGGCCGCCGTCGCCATCGAACACGCCCGGCTCGCCGAGGCCAGCGAGCGCCGGGGGCGGGAAGGCCACGCGATGGCCGAGATCGCGCGCGTGCTGGCCGAGACGCTCGACCCCACGCTCGTCTGGCAGCGCATCGCGGCCGGCGTCCGCACGCTGCTGGACGACGCGCCCTCGGCCGCGCTCTACCACCTGGAGCCCGACGGCGACGTACAAACCGTGGCCGTGTCGACCGAGACGGGCGTCCACTTCGACTGGACGCACCGTCTGCCCAAGGGCGCCGGCATGGTGGGCCTGGCGATCCGTCGCCGCAGCGTCGTGACCGTGGCCGACGTGCTCGAGTATCCCGACGTCATCTATCCCCCCGACGTGCGCGCCCGGCTCGAGCGGTCGGCGTACCGGGCGCTCCTGGCGGTGCCGCTCGTGGTCCAGGAGCGCGTGTTCGGCGCGCTGGCCGTGGGAGCCGAGCGTGGGCATCGCTTCACCGACCGGGAAATCGAGCTGGTGTCGGCCTTCGCCCACCACGCCGCCGTCGCTCTCGACAACGCCCGGTTGTTCGAGGAGGCGCAGCGCCGGCGGGCCGAGGCCGAACGGGCGCGGACGACCGCGGAGGAGGCCAACCGCGCGAAGGACGAGTTCCTGGCGATCCTGTCCCACGAGCTGCGAACGCCGCTGACCGCCATCCTGGGCTGGGTCCGCCTGCTCCTCACCGGCCGACTCCCGGCGACCCGCGTGATCGACGCGCTGACCGCGATCGACCGCAACACGCGCATGCAGACGCGCCTGATCGACGACCTCCTCGACGTCTCGCGAATCGTCGCCGGCAAGATCGAGCTGGAGTCGCGGCCGATCGACCTGGCGGCCGTCGTCCGGGAGGTCCTGGCGTCGGCGGCGCAGGATCCGCACGCGGCCGCCCTGCTGTCGGAGGCGGCCATCGAGGCCGACACCGTCGTGCTCGGCGACCGCGACCGTCTGCACCAGGTCGTCACGAACCTCGTCGCCAACGCCGTGAAGTTCACGCCGGCCGGCGGCCGTGTCGACGTCCACCTGCACCGCGCCGGCCAGCACGTGGAGCTGATCGTACGCGACACCGGCGAGGGCATCGGCGCCGAGCAACTGCCGCACGTCTTCGATCGATTTCACCAGGTGGACCGTTCCCACACGCGCCGCCACGGTGGCCTGGGCCTCGGTCTCGCCATCGTCCGTCACCTGGTGGAGGCGCACGGCGGCAGCGTCCGCGCCGAGAGCGCGGGCCGCGGCCAGGGAGCGTGCTTCACCATCCGCGTTCCCTACGCGGGCAGCGCCGAGCGGGTGATCGGCACCGTGCCGGCCGGGATCGCCCGAGGCGAGCGGGCCCTGGCCGGCACGCGGGTGCTGTTCGTCGACGACAATCCCGAGGCGCGCTCGCTGGTCAACGCGGTGCTGGAGGCGGCCGGCGCGGAGGTGTCACTGGCGGCCTCGGTCGCCGAGGCGCTGGGCGCCCTCCGGAAGCACGCCTTCGACGTCGTGGTGACCGACATCGGCATGCCGGATCTCGACGGTTACGACTTCGTGATGCGGCTGCGCGAGCTCGAGCGGGCGTCGGCCCGGCGTCCCGTGTGCGCCATCGCGCTCACGGCCTACGCCGGCTCCGAGGACCGTCGGCGCGCCCTGGCCGGAGGCTTCCAGGGCTACCTGGCCAAGCCGATCGACCCGGGCGATCTCGTGCGCGCGGTCCGAGCCGGTTCCGGCGGCGGCCGCCGCGACTGACCGCGCCCGACCTCAGGAGGCGGGCCGGAGGGCGGCGTGACACGGGCGGCCGCCGGGCAGGCAGGCCGCCAGCCAGGTCGGATGCGCCGCTGGCGACGTCCAGATCTCGAAGTGGAGCTGGGAAAGGGCGAGGGCGTCGGTCAGGAAGAACAGCTTCTCCCGGTCGGTCAGGGCCCGCGCGCCTCCCTTCACCGCCGCCGTCACGGCGCGATGCCGGCGCGCCTGCGCGCGCGGCGTCACCCGCGGGTGCGAGCCCGACACGGCACACGCGATGGCGTTGACCCGCGGATTGACGACCGCGTCGATGAAGCCGGGCATGGGATCGCTCCGGTCGACGCGGGCGCGCAGACCGCGCAGCTCGGCCGGGGGAGCCGTCTCCTCGGGAATCGTCAGCAGTTGGGCGCGGCGCAGCAGGCGGCCGAGCGACACGCGGCTGGAATAGACCGAGATCGGGATCGACAGGGCGAGCGCGCCGACCACCGGCAGCAGCAGCCACCAGGTGTACGACGAATCCAGCCAGTAGACGGCGGCCGCCCAGGCGGCGCCCAGGAGCGCGTGGGCGCCGTGGCGACGGATGCCCTCGCCCCACGTGGTCTGGGCGTCCTCGCGCGGCGGGCTCTTCCAGCTCACCCCGATGCCGGTGAGCGCGGCCAGCACGAACTGCGTGTGGAACAGCATGCGGATCGGCGCGAGCAGGGCGGAGAAGACGATCTCCAGCAGCACGCTCAGCGTGACGCGCAGGGCGCCGCCGAATTGGCGGGCGCCACGCGCCACCACCAGGAGTCCGCCGAGGATCTTGGGTGTGAACAGCACCACGCCCGTTCCGATGATGAAGCCGACGGCGGCGTTGACGTCCCACTCCGGCCACACCGGGAACAGCTGGCGCGGCTGCAGGAAGTAGCGGGGGCCGATCACGGTCTGCACCACGATGAACGCGGTGGACAGCGTCAGGGACAGGAACCACAGCGGCGCCGAGACGTACGTCATCACGCCGGTCATGAACACGGCGCGGTGGGCGGGGTGCAGTCCTTGCCACAGGAACAGGCGCGAGTTGATGAGGTTGCCCTGGCACCAGCGCCGGTCGCGCTTGAGCTCGTCGATGAGGTTGGGCGGCATCTCCTCGTAGCTGCCGGGCAGGTCGTACGCCATCCAGACCTTCCAGCCGGCCCGGCGCATCAGCGCGGCCTCCACGAAGTCGTGGGAGAGGATCTCCCCCGACAGCGGGCCTCGCCCCGGCAACCGCCCGAGCGCACAGTGACGCATGAACGGCTCGATCCGGATGATCGCGTTGTGGCCCCAGTAGTACGACTCGCCGAGCTGCCAGAAGTGCAGGCCCGCCGTGAAGAGCGGCCCGTAGACGCGGGCGGCGAACTGCTGCACGCGCGCATACAGCGTGTCCCGCCCGGCCGCCTGCGGCGCCGTCTGGATGATGCCGGCGGTCGGATTGGCCTCCATCAGGCGGACCAGGGTCGTGAGGCAGGCACCGCTCATGACGCTGTCGGCGTCGAGCACGACCATGTACCGGTACTGGCTGCCCCAGCGCCGGCAGAAATCGGCGACGTTGCCGCTCTTGCGCTTGACGCGATGCCGGCGCCAGCGATAGAAGATCCGGCCGAATCCGTGCACGGCGGTGCACAGGTCGAGCCACGCCTGTCGCTCGGCGATCAGCGTGTCGGCCTCGCTGCTGTCGCTGAGGATGAAGAAGTCGAAGCGCTCCGCGGCGTCGGTGGTGGCGAGCGATTCCCAGGTCGCGCGCACTCCCGCGAACACGCGCGTCACGTCCTCGTTGCGAATGGGCATGACGATCGCGGTGCGGGCCTCGGCCGCGATGGGCGCCCCCGGTGGCGCGGACCGCGTGATGGCGTGGCGGTCGCGTCCGAAGCACAGGAGCACGAACCCGCTCACCGCGGTCCAGAACCCCAGCGACACCCAGGCGAACAGGATCGTGAACAGGCTCAGCAGCGCGAGCTCCAGCGGCTGCTGTCCGTGGTACGGCAAGACCTTCTCGGTCATGTAGTACGCGAACGCGCCCGTCTGGGCCAGCGCCAGCAGGATGAAGACGACCCGCCGGAGCCTGGCCGTGCGAATGAGCGCGCGGACGTTCGACGACTCCAGCACCTCGGTGGCCCCGCGCGTCGGCGTTGCCCGGCCGCTGAGCTGCCTGCGGACCCGCCGGATGATGCGCGTCAGGAGCGACACCGGCCAGCCGGTCGGCGCCATGGGCGTCCGGTGAACCGGCGGAGCGGTCGTCAGCGCCCAGGCACCGTCGGGCCCCTCGGCACGAACGTCGTGCCGCCCGAGCTCGGGGACGGCCAGCTCGAGCCGCCGGTGGATCGAGGCGAAGGCGGCGTGCGGACCGGCCGGGGGCGCGCCGGTCAGCGCGCGGTGCAGTGTGGCCATCGCCTCGCCGGTCTCTGGCTCGCGCTGGGTCAGCTCCAGCAGCGCCCCCTCGCGCTCGCGGGGGAGCATGAGCTGGTCGACGTAGCGCCGGCACACGCGAGCGGCGTCGTTGTCTAGTCGGGCGGTAGAATGTAGCTCCACGTCTCCGTCAGGACCTCGTTGCCGTGTTTTAGGTGCGCTCGGAGCTCCACCGGCTTGGCGGCGTCGATGCGCCGAACTCGCACGACGAGGCGCCAGCCGCCGGCGGCGTCGTTCCGCTTCGCGTAACGCTCTAGGACTTCCCCGTTGGCGTCGACCGTCAGCGCGATTTCCGCGACGACGGTGGCTGGCAGCCGAGTCAGCGGGGGCCCCTCGAAATCGACGTGCAGCTCGATGCTCTGATCGGGTGTCTTGGTGTAGCCGCGGCCGCGCCGGGTCTCCCGCACCCAGGCGACGGGCGGCCGGCTCTCCCGCTCCTTCTGCCACAGCACTCGATAAGCGTACACCAGGGCTTCCCTGGGTCTCGGCTGGAAGTCGGGAACCCAGTACGCCACGATGTTGTCGTTCGTCTCGTCGGGGACCGGGATCTGCACGAGTTCCACGCGCCCCGGGCCCCACGGGCCCTTCATCTCGACCCACGCCGAGGGCCGCAGGTCGTAACGCGCCTCCAGGTCCTCGTAGTCGCCGAACGCGCGCTCCCGCTGCATCAGGCCGAACCCCCGCGGGTTGGTGAGCGCGAACGACGTCACCAGCAGCCGCTTGGGATTTACCAGCGGACGCCAGATCCAGTCCGTGGCGGTGGCCTGGATCGACAGGCCGTCGGAGTCGTGCACCCGCGGCCGGTAGTCCTCGCGCGTCGCGCGCTGGTTGGCGCCGAAGAAGAACATGCTCGTCAGCGGAGCCAGGCCCAGCTTGGCCACGTTGCGCCGCAGAAACAGCCGGGCGTCGACGTCGAGCGCGGTCGTGACGCCGGGCCGGAGGACGAACCGGTAGGCGCCGGCCGCCCGAGGTGAATCGAGCAGCGCGTAGATGGTCAGCTCCTTCGCGGACGGCGGTGGGCGCTCGATCCAGTACTCCACGAACTTGGGAAACTCCTCGCCACTGTTCTCGGCGGTGTCGATGGCGAGCCCGCGGGCCGACAGCCCGAAGCGCTGCCCGCGCCCGAGTCCACGGAAGTAGCTCGCGCCGAGGAAGACGAGCACCTCGTCCTTGTAGGTGGGGGTGTTGACCGCGAAGTGGACGCGGAAGCCGGCGAACCCCACCCCCTTCAGGTCTTCACGGTCGATCTTGTTCTTGCCGTAGTCGAACGCGTCCGGGTCGAAGCGGATGTCCCGCTGCCCCTCGGCGGTGATCTCGTGGATCGCGACCGAGTCCTCGTAGAACCAGCCGGGATGGAAGAACATGATCTCGAAGGGCAGCCTGGTGTCCCGCCACAGCGAGCGCTCGGGTCGGTACCGAATGTCGCGGTGCTGGTCGTAGTCCAGCGCCTTGAGGCTCTTGGGGAGGGTGCCGGGCGGCTTCTGGTAGGCGGCGGAGGCCAGCTTGGCGGCCCGGGCGGCGACGTCGTCGAGGCTGAAGGCCTGCGCCTCGGTGGCGATCAGGGCTAGCGCCGCAAACACGAGCGCGTTTCGCACGAGAAACCGCCCCCTACGAGGCGTGGCTTCCGCTACGCCAGGTCGACGACCGGCTCGCATGTTGATCCGCTTCAGCAGCAACCGAGGGTCTCTCGCTGGCACTCCGCGGGACGACGAGGCGCTTTGCTCCGCTTCATCGCGCCGACCATAGGGTTTCCGCGTTGGATTCGCATCGCCGACGCCACGCCATTGGCAGGACCGACGGCATCGTCGCGCTGCCACGCCCCACACCGAGGAGGAGAAGATGGTCTCGAAAGTACCCACCCCGGCCGGCGACGTCAAGGCCATTGCCCCCACCTGCTCGGAACCGCCCTTTCAACGCGGTATTAGGCGGGCAAGATTCGAGCCGGCGGCCGCGCGATCGCCCGCGTGGCGTGTCAGCGCCGGAACGGCGACGGGGGCTCGTTCAGGACGTGCCCCCGGGAGGCGATGACGCGGGCATAGAACAGGGCGCTGTCCTTGGGTGTGCGCTTCTGGGTTTCGAAGTCGACGTGGACGATGCCGAAGCGCTTGGAGTACCCGTGGGACCACTCGAAG